>MNIY01000023.1 GCA_001919995.1 Ktedonobacter sp. 13_1_20CM_4_53_11 | reverse complement strand
TAGCGCACCCGTTCACTGGAACGACCCCGGCGCATTCCCTTTCCCCTGCAACACCTGCCCAGGCCAGGCTTCTCAGCAAACCTCTTTACACGTATCACGGCCATGCAGGATCGGTGACAGCCGTCTCCTGGTCCCCCCACGGGCAGTACATCGCTTCCGCCGGCACATTCGATAGCTCGGTACAGGTCTGGGATGCGAACACAGGAATCCTTGTCATTGTCCCTGATCTTGCCATGTATCCGGCAGAGAAGAGACTTCTCTCTCGTGAAAGTGTGCCGGCTCTTTTTGCAACGAACGGCCAGAGAGTGGATGCCCTGGCATGGTCCTCAGATAACATACATCTTGCCGCAGCGCTGGGCAACGACACGGTAGACTCCTGGAGTATCGGAACAGGGGATGAGAGACTCTTTCGTTTTGGCTTCCCTGGCAATGTCAATGCCCTGGCCTGGTCGCCAGGGGGGAGCAGGATCGCTGCTGTTAGCGGGAACAGGGCTGTCGAGGTGCGTTCAGCAGCAACAGGAAAATTCATCTTCACGTACACCGACCATACTCAGACGGTGCTCACCCTGGCCTGGTCACCCGATGGGAAACACATCGCCTCGGGCGCAGCCGATGGTATCGTGAAGGTCTGGGATGCGAGCAGGGGACAAACTTCTGTAACCTATCGCGGTCATACTGCTGCGATCAATGCGGTCAGCTGGTCGCCCGATAGCAGTCAAATCGCCTCGGGCGGGACCGACGGAACCGTGCAAGTGTGGGATGCGGCGACGGGACGCTCCCTTTTTACCTATCGCGGCCACGCAGGTGCGGTCAATGCGGTCGCATGGCAGGTAGGAGCACGACTGCTCCCTGGACCCGAAGCGCGTATCGCCTCAGGCGGGGATGACCACACTGTACAGGTGTGGTCTATAGGCCTGGCCAGCAATCAAACATGGGCTTTACAGGGCGAGATTCTGATGTATCGCGGCCATGCCGGCCAGGTGACGTCCGTGACGTGGTCACCGGAAGGACAATATATTGCCTCCGGCAGTGGAGATGGGACGGTGCAAATATGGCGAGCAGTGTAAACGCTAACGTTTCTACCTCGATATATTGTCAAGCGTGTGGCGCGATTAATCCGGCACAGGCCACGCATTGCTTTGCCTGTGGCCAGCCGCTCTCCCCAGTCACAGGAGGAACTGGCGCCACAACGAATCCACTCACCGGCCTGCTCCTCTCAGATGTCATCATTCATCAGCGCTATCGTATCCTTGAGGTGCTGAGCGCCGGTGAGGTAAGTACCGTGTACAAAGCGCAGGACATCCAGTTCGGCAATCGCGTGGTAGCGCTCAAGGAGATCGGCCAGAATCAGCAGAGCACGCAAGAGGTTCAAGATGCTGCGGAGTTGATTGAAGCCGGTAAGCGCGAGATGCTTCTCCTGGCAAGTCTGATCCATCCCAACCTTCCGCGCATCTACGAGTATTTTGTCGAAAATCAGCGCTGGTATTTCGTGATGGACTTCCTCGAGGGTGAGACGCTCGAAACCTACCTGGGGAAGAGGAAAAATCGAGCGCTTCCTGTCAAGGAAGTACTTGATAGTGGCATCCAGCTCGCGACGGTGCTCGACTACCTGCACCTCAGCCAATCGCCTCTCGGCCTCAAGGATCTCAAGATGAGCTCTATCTGGCGCACGCCTGACGGGAAACTCTACCTGTTAGATACCGGGATGGTTCCCCCGGCAGCCGCCATGTCGCAGAGTCGATCCGTTTATAGCCTGGGGAGAATCCTGCGCCGGTTACAGGCAGGGAAAATGTCCTTACGCTCTCTCTTGCATATCGCTCTTCCAAAGCTGCGGAAGCGCTCCAGGCGCGCGCAGTCTTTGCCGCTCAAACGGTTAATCCGGCAGATGATCCACAAGGATGTACACAAAAGGCCATTCATGAGCCTGGTGATGATCAGACAGGAATTGCAACAGCAGGAACTGCAACTCCTCGCGACACAGCAAACTCCCACACCGCCCTTGAAGAAACGCCTCTTATCTCGCCGCTCGCTGTTGAAAGTGGGAGGACTCGCAGGGCTCGCGGCGGCCAGCGGTACCCTGGCATGGTTGGTGGAATCTCAGGTTCTTAATATAGTACCGCACCCGGTTTATAGTCCGAACATGGGAGGTACCATCTGCACCTATAATACCGGCCGTGGTGTCCTGGGAGTGGCGTGGTCCCCCGATGGGATGCGCCTTGTCATGGGAAACGCGAATGGTCATGTACAGGCATGGGATGCCAACACAGGGCTGCATGTCATCGACTTTCATGCTCCTCATCTCCGGCGGCGGATTGAGGACGTCATCTGGCTGCCTGAGGGCAATGCTATTGCTGCTGGCGGTGACGACTCCATCGTCTGGGTATGGAACGCGGCGACCGGGCAGCTCCAACGCACGTATGCTGGACATACCAACTGGGTGATTACGCTCGCCAGTTCGCCTGATGGCAAGTACATCGCCTCGGGGAGCTTCGATACGACCGTACAGGTCTGGGGGGTCGCCAGCGGGCAGCAGGCTGTTATCTATCGCGGACATACCGACAAAATATGTTCGGTCGCCTGGTCACCTGACAGTAGGTACATCGCCTCGGCAAGTTATGATGCGACCGTGCAAGTCTGGGAGGCTGCCACGGGACGCCCCGTCTATACCTATAGCGGGCACGCAGTCCCGGTCTATACGGTCGCGTGGTCACCCGATGGCAAGCACATCGCGTCAGGAGATGTAGGTGGTACAGCACAGGTCTGGTCCGTGGCCCTCTTCGAGAGCAACGGACAGCAACAACAGAATCCCCTGACGTATAACCAGCAAGGCGGCTATCAACATAGTCCAGTAGAAGCTGTGATATGGTCACCCGATAGCAGATACGTTGCTTCGATAAGCCATGATGTCCAGATCTGGAACAGCTTTACTGGAGAGCAGATCTTCATGTACACACATCACACCTTCGCAGTACAATCAGTTGCATGGTCTCCCAATGGCAAGTACATTGCCTCTGGTGGCATTGAAGGAACCGTGCAGGTGTGGAACGCCTTGATCGAGCAGGGCAAAGGATAATCCTATGGGGAACGGAAGTGACTCTATCAATACGCATGGCGGTATGCCGTACCTCTTTCAGAAGACAAAAGAGCAATGGCTCGCAGATGGCGAGGCTCACTACCAGGTGAAACGGTATGAGGATGCCCTTGAAGCCTATATACATGTGCTGCTCCTTGACCCGAGCGCCGCTGCTGTGTACAACCGTAAGGGCTTTACGCTCTTGAAGCTCAGGCGCAACGAGGAAGCCTTTGACGCTTTCTCCAAAGCAAGAGATGGCTGGGAGTTTCAAATTCACCTGCATCCCACTAATGCGGAGGCGTACACTGGCAAGGGTCTCGCCCTCCATGGCCTCAATCGTTCGCTCGAAGCGCTGATGGCCTTTGAGCATGCGCTTAAACTCGATCCCTCGCATGCAGCAGCCTACGATGGCATCGGACTGGTCCTCTCTACCTCCGGCCACGACAAAGAGGCCCTGGATGCCTTTGAACGAGCAATCCTGCGTGCTCCGACGCATGCCACCTACTATGTAAATAAGGGCTCTGCCCTCGTGAAACTGAAGCGGTATGCGGAAGCCCTTGGTCCCGCTGAGCGCGCTATTCAGCTCGCTCCTGGCTATGCAGAAGCGTACAGCGTGAAAGCCCATTCGCTCCGTAAACTCAAGTGCTATGCGGATGCCTTAGGAGTCTACGAAAAGCTGCTTGCGCTCAACCCCAACTTAGAGCAGGCCTGGATGAACAAAGCGGAAGTGCTCAAGCATCTATGTTCTGAAATGAAGCCGCTAGCCTTTGTAGGTCAAGACCCTTCCCCAGAGGCTCTTGGTTCCCCAGAGGCCTGAGCGCAGGCACTCAAGCTGCACAATCTGGCTGTGATCTACAAAGAGGTTGACCTCTGAGCCGTAGTTTTTGATGTACCAGGCGAAGACCTCGGGGTCGGCGGCTTCGAACATCACCTTTTCCAGTCCCAATGTGCCGATGATCTTTGCCACAGCGTCGGTACGCCAGGTCTTGACGTTCTCGGTGATGCCCTCGGACTCGATCATAATCATGTAGGCGCCGGCATCCAGAAAGCGCTTAGCCTGGGCGATCGCCCACTCTACGTCGCGAGTGCCTTCGGCCGCGAGTTCCTCCGCACTGGTGGCCCCTCCGGCACCGAATTGAATGCCGACCTCCGGCTTGGCTTTGAGACCTGTCTTTTGTACCTTCTCTACCAGGCGCAGCCAGTCATCAACAGGTATGGTAATAAACCCGCTCGAGATTTCGAGAATGTCGAAGCCGACTTCATAGCATTCCTGGATGTAGCGGTTCACAACTTCGGGCCCGTGAGTGAGGACACGCTCGATAAATCCTCCTGTAGAGACCAATACGTTGTAATTATGGGCCAGGTCGATGATTTCTCTGAGGGCATTGATGGGCATGAGCACGAAAGAGCCACCTGCGAATTTCAAGGAGTCCACGTACTCACCCATCGTCTCCAGAATATCCTCGAGGTAGCGTATCCCCATCGGGGTATAGTAGGGGCCACGGATCTCGGTAATACCGCGGGTACGGAGTTTCTCCCCGCGCGCGTTTCTAGGAATGAATGAAAATCCTCGTTCGCTCATGATTTGCTCCTTCTTACTTGTGCCAGAGGTTCCGTCAACTGCTGTATTTCCATGGCTTCCAGGCGTTCAACCGTGTCCTCGATGGACCGGCGAAGATCACTGTCAGTATAAGGGCTGGCAAGACGCTCGAACTTTTGCGTCGCCATCTCCCAGGACATCGGCCGGGTGTAAAATCCTTCGTAGTCGCGCTTTTGGCTACTGAGCGATTGACCATTTTTGAGCACAATGTGGATGCGAGAGGGCATCTCAGCAGGGAAGCGCTTGCTCATCTCGTCGTTGGGCCGGATGGTGACCTTGCGCAAAAGGGCCTGTACATCCTGGCGCGTAATCCGTTCCGGTGTATACTGCGCGGGGCTTACCTCGCCGTCCAGGAGAGCCACGGCCACCATATAGGGAAGACTGTGATCGGCTTCCTCTTTGGTGCGCACCAGCTGCTTATCTCCTTCCTCACCTCCGCCAATAATGTGAAATGCCACGTCAAAGATCTCGATCTCGATGGAATCAACATTTTGCGCTTCCACTTGATGGGACGCTCTGAGCTCAAGAATCCCCTCCAGGACAGATTGTGAGTGGAACTCGGCGTTGTACTTCTTGATGCTCGTGCGCGTGACGGCCTCTAGATTCTCCTGCTGCCAGTTGATCTCGAACTTCCCGGAGATGCTCTCCATGAAGCCCTTGTTGCCCTCGAACACCTCGAGTGGGCCGGTAATGCCGCGCATGGCAAGGAAAGAGACGTGGGTAGCATCGAATGCTGTGTTCGGATAGGCAAGCCCTTTCCAATGTGAAAGCCTCCCTGTACGTGTGACCCGCAAGGCATTGTAAGCGGTGCCGCTGATGGCCACGGCATTGGCGGTCTGATCCTGGTTGAGGTGCAGCGCTCTGGCCACACCCGCAGATGCGGCATAGGCTCCCTGGGTGGTATGATCGAAGCCTTTAGCGCGCACCGGTGCAACGTCAGATAGGCGGCATTGGACTTGATAGGCTACGGCCAGAGCGGTGAGGAAATCTTTGCCACTTCCCCCGGCATACTCGGTTGCAGCCAGCACTGCCCCCAGGTTGTCGCTGGGGTGGCAGGTCTCCCCTCTGGCAAGATAGCTGTCGTTGTAGTCCAGGTAGCGCACCAGGGCTGAATTGTAGAGCGCTGCTCGATCAGGAGCCGTCTTGCCTCCACCGATCAGACTAACGAGTGGATTTCCGCCAAAGTCCTCAAGCTGCGCATAGAGCATTTTGAGAGGGGGGCCTTCGACCGCGCCAATGGCACAGCCCAGGGCATCCAGGACGTGGATCTTGAGTGCCTGGCGTGCCTGCAGCGAAAGTTTTTCATATGTAGCCTGCGTGACGAAGGCTGCGAGTTGTTCAACGTATGTCATACTGGCCTCCTTACTTCCTTATCTTATACGTCATAAGAAAGAAATAGGCAGACAGACCCAATTCACCTGCTGCACAAAGCGTACAGCATTTTTCTCAGGAGGGCAAGCAAGCACGCGTGGTGTGAGGAAGATATGGAAGAGCACAATTCGCCATGACAGGTGGAGACACGTTACAATCTCTAATAGAATAGATTATCCAGGAATTCTTGGTGGAATTCCATGAAAGGATTGGTAATGCCAACGATGAATATAAGTATGCAGGGGAAGATATGTCTGGTGACCGGTGCAACTTCTGGTATTGGTAAGGCTACTGCGCTGGGGCTGGCACAGATGGGTGCAACTGTGGTTATGGTGGGTCGCGACCGCGAGAAGGGCGAGGCAGTACAGAGGGAGATCAAGACGAAAAGCGGGAATGAGGCTGTTGACCTGCTGCTGGCGGATTTGTCATCGCAAGAGTCCATACGGCAGCTCGCAGAGGACTTTTTGCAGCGATACACGAAACTGCACGTACTGATCAATAACGCGGGGTTGATCTCTCTGAGACGGCGAGAAACGGTGGACGGACTTGAGGTGACATTTGCAGTGAACCTGCTCGCGCCTTTCCTGCTGACGAATTTGCTGCTCGATGTGATCAAGGCCAGCGCGCCGTCACGAATTATCAATGTCAGTTCTGCCTCGCATGAAGCAGGCTACATCAATATGGATGATTTACAATTAGAGGGACATTACCGATACTTGCGTGCCTATGGACAATCGAAACTGGCTCTTGTGCTGTTTACCTACGAACTTGCGCGCAGGCTGCAAGGAACGGGTGTCACCGCTAATTGTCTTCACCCAGGCTTTGTTGCGTCGAATTTTGGGCAAAATGGCACAGGGCCTATTAGTCGCGTCGTGGTGAATTTGATCTTCTCCAACTTTGGCATTAGCCCGGAAGAGGGGGCGAAGACGTCAATCTTCCTGGCAACGTCACCTGAGGTGGAGGGCGTCACAGGAAAGTACTTTGTGAAGAGTATTCCCAAGCGGTCAGCGCCGATCACGTACGATGAGTCACTGCAGCGGCAATTGTGGGAGGAGAGCGCCAGGCTGGTAAAACTGCCTATGAAGGTGTGAGCGCGGCTGTTTTACATGAAAATTAGCAAACGGAACAAGATGGAGGATATTACAGCATGAAAACGATCACCATCGCAACAAAGAAGAAAGATCATATTGTAGATATAACGGAGACCGTGGAAGAGCACTTGCGGGACGCAAAAAACGGGGAGGGCATCTGCGCCATCTTCGTTGCCCATACCACCTGTGCTCTCACTACGGCAGACCTGGACCCGGGCACCGACCTCGATTTTTTGGATGCGCTGCGGCGACTGCTGCCACAGATGCGCTACCGGCACCCGCATGATCCATCTCACACGCCCGATCATATCATCTCATCGATTATTGGGCCGTCCCTTGCTGTGCCATACAGAAACCACCAACTGCTTTTGGGTACGTGGCAGCGCATTGTGCTGGTTGAATTGGATGGGCCGCGCCAGCGGACGGTACATATTTCATTTACTTGAGCCTGCAGGGCGAGCGTTACCTGAGCCTGCAGGGCGACCGCAAGGGATCGCCCCTACTATACTACGACGGCGCCGCTCAAGCGTGATCCTCGTGCTTGACCTCACGGGGAGTCGGTGTGGAGTCTGGTCTATCGGGTCCAGGTCCTAATCCCAGTTCGCCATGGGTTTCTCCCATGCAGCGGTTCATGATGACGGTGAGCCCGGCCGCTTCGGCCAGCTGACGGGCCTCTTCGGACTCGATTCCTATCTGGAGCCACAGCACTTTTGCTCCGATCGCAATGGCCTGGCGGGCGATTGCAGGCGCTTCCTGCGCGGGTCGGAAGACATCCACTACGTCCACTGGCACGTCGATGTCAGTGAGTGAGCGGAATACGGGTTCTCCGAGAACCTCGCCGCCGCGGGGGTTTACCGGTATAATACGATATCCCTGGCTTTGCAGGTAGCGGGGTATCTGGTGTGCTGCCTTCGACTCATCGGCTGACGCGCCTACTACGGCGATGGTTTTGGTTTCGGCATAGATCCGAAGCAGTTTTTCTCGCAATGATGCTTCCATTGTATGACCAACTCTTTCTTGAGCAGTTCAATAAGTACTATGTAAAAATAAGTAACTTGTGTTTTATTGCCTTCTACTATTATGTATGTCGCATATAGCTGCCTTTGTCAAGTGTTTGCACGGTAGCTATTTTATCCTACCCTCCTCCTGTCCTGTTCTTGGGGATACAGAGACTGTAATGTATAATTAAAAAGATTACCTTATAAAAATTATATGAGTGCTTCATTTCGCTTACGAATCCCAAATAAGATGCAGAATGTGGGTTAGGAGGAAAGATATGTTTTTTACCAGAAAAAAGATTTGTGGAGAACGGCTGTATAAGTTTTATGAGTACAGCCTTATCTTTTGCATTCTATTTCTAGCTTTATGGTTGCGCAAATCCCTTTTACCCTTCACGACTTATGATATGGGAACTTTTTACCTGCCATGGTACAACTTTATCTTATCTCATGGAGGCTTTCATGCACTTAAGTTCAATTTTGCAGATTTAAATGTCCCTTATCTCTATCTCATTGTCATCGCCACCCATTTCCCTTTCACTGCAATAACAAACATAAAACTTATTTCAATCGCATTCGATGTAGTGTTAGCAGGTTTTACCTTCCTCATTGTCAGAGAAAAATACGGCCAGACATTTGTTCCTTTCCTGGCTGCATGTATCATTCTTTTTCTTCCATCGATATTTCTCAATAGTTCTTTCTGGGGCGAATGCGACAGTAGTTATGCTGCTCTGTCTCTTGGCGCTATCTATTTCTTATCAAGCAGACGTTATTTCTGGTCATTTGTGTTTTGGGGCTTGGCGATCTCTGTCAAGCTCCAAGCAATCTTTGTTTTCCCTGTGTTACTGATAGTATTTCTATCGGGAGAAGTATCTTTTCTGTACTTCTTCATTATACCTGCTGTTTATTTGACCTTGCTCATTCCTGCATTAATCGCAGGACGCGGTTTTATTGATCTACTTTTAATTTATGTCTCACAGTCTGACATCTACCCTTGCCTGACTATGAATGCTCCTAATATGTACCAATGGCTCAGGTCAGGATGTTTTTTCAATCAGCAATTAAAACAAGGTGGGATAATATTAACGCTGGCACTAGTTTTAATATTAAGTCTGGTTGTGCTACATAGTCGCAAAAAAATGACTTCTGTTCGTATTATACATCTATCGTTTTTATTTAGCCTGCTGCTGCCCTTCTTTTTACCATTTATGCATGATCGGTATTTTTATCTAGCAGATGTGCTTTCCATTGCATATGCCTTCTACGTGCCCAAGCGCTTCTACTTGGCTATTATTACACCGCTAACTTCCTTCTTGAGTTATATGCCTTTTCTTTTTGGGAATCCGATTATCAAATTGTCATATGTCGCTTTCGCGCCATTGTTGGTAATCGTTGTTGTGATCTGGGATTTGATTGTAGATTTATACTTGACCGAAATACCCATCCAGGCTACCGATCATGGAGTTAAATTTACTGGTCAATCAGAACGTCCTGTCACTGTAGATGAAGAGTTAACTGATAAAGTCGATGCCAAAGCGAATGCTGTTCCCACTACCCAATACAACAAAGAAACGTCCCAGGTTAGCCATTAAGTGGCCTGGGACATTTCTTTGTTGTGTACGGTTCCCGTCCCTGCCTGTATTATCACCTCAAAGTCACCTCTTTGGGGCGTTCTTCTTTACACATCTTTCGCGATGGCATCAAGCTGCTCTCCAATAAAGTCAAAGGATTCCAGGTGTAAAGTAACATTCCTAGAGCGGTAGTGCGGGGTCTATTGTCCAGATGCCTATGGTACTATTACGAAGCATCTATATTAAAGTATAATGTGCTGTGTAATATGGGCTGCGGTAAATCAAGAAAGAGTCCATTTTCTTGACTCAAATGGTCTCATGTAAGCGCATCGATCGGTTCGGTTTTGTATTTCTGAAGAGAGAGAAGGGAAGACTTTATGGCGTTTCAACTTCCAGACCCATCAACACCTTTTGGCGAGCGGATTGCTCGCAGGTTGCGCAATGAGCGCTTAATGTGGCTCACAACTGTCGACGCTAATGGCATGCCACAACCAACGCCTGTCTGGTTTCTGTGGGATGAAGCTACGTCGACAATTCTTATCTATAGCCGGTCAGATGCCAAACGCCTGGAGCATTTGCAACAGAACCCCAGGGTCGCCCTCAATTTTGATGGGAATGGGTCCGGAGGCGATATCATCGTCTTTACTGGTGTGGCGGAGGTGAGCACT
>MNIY01000054.1 GCA_001919995.1 Ktedonobacter sp. 13_1_20CM_4_53_11 | reverse complement strand
TTTCATGTAGACTTTTCCTTGCCTTCCTACTGCCTGATTTTATGCCAGGCATCAAGCGGTAAGCCGCTCCGCGAGATACTTCAGGCTCAAGGGGTAGCGGTACTCAATACTCGCATGCGTGGCATCGAATAACTCGAAGAAGACATCGGTGACACCGATCTTTTCAAGTTCCCGGCGGAAGGCTTCCGCGCCTAGATCGAGGTAGAACTCGTCGCGCTTGCCAGCATCGATATATATTGCACGCATGGTACGAAGGGCATCAGCATGGGCAGGTACCATGCGCACAGGATCCCAGGACAGCCAGCGCTGCCATATCTCCGGGATGAGCATGCCCGTACCGGTATCATAGGGGAGGTGAATTTTGCCATCTGCATCAGCTGAATAACAGGCAGCCATGCACCAGTCGTTCAGTAAGTTATCATCACCACGCTTTGAGAAGGCAGGGCGGCTGCGGAAGTCCTCCCAAAATTTTTCGATCGAGCCAGCATACTGATCTCGCAAAGTGCGTACAGACACTGGGAAGCCTGGTAGGTAGCACATCTCAAAAAGCGCGTCGCCCGCGTGCGTGGCAAGGCCTCCCCATAGATCCGGGCGCAACATGGGGGTGATCATGGCGCCATAGCCCCCGCTTGATTTGCCAGCGATGCCCCGGTGTTCACGCTGTGGCAGCGTACGGTAGTGGGAATCGACCCATGGCACGATCTCTTCACATAGATATGTGTGGTAGCGGCCAGTAGCAGGGGAGTCGACGAACTGGCTTCCGCCGAGCGAGGTCCAACAGTCCACCCAGACGACGATACAGGGCGGTGCCTCTCCCTTAGCAAAGAGTTCGTCGGCAAGCTCCGGGAAGTTCTTCCTGAATGCTGCGCGATTGCGCCACATATCGAGTTGACCCGTCAGTCCTTGAATCTGGTAAACGGTTGGGTACCTGCGGTTGGCATCGTCGTTATAGCCAGGTGGTAGGTAAACCCACAGGGGACGCCTGTATGGGTCTTGCAAGGGGTTGTCCTTGAGGACGTTGCTTTCAAAGGTTATCTCGTCATAGTGACCGTGAAGTTCGGTTGACCAGGGCTGCATAGCAATGTATCCTTCAACTACCTTAAAGGTGAATAGAATAGGGTGGGATGCTGAGATGGATTCTCAACTACAAAAAAGGCTGGCGCCTGGGCGCCAGCCTTTTTTGTAGTTGAATTTACGCCTGAACAGTACTCTTCGGGCGACGGCGGCTGATAGAACCACCTTTGCGTCCGGCTGCCTGAGCCTCTTCGCTTGTCCATTTGTGAGCGGTTCCCAGTGAATGGGCGGCTTTCCCACCTTTGCTGGCAATTTCACGCTTCTTTTCTGGACTCATTGATGCAAACCCTCGACCACGACCTTTTTGTGCCTGCATTGTTCATTCTCCTTTTGTGAAATTTTCGGGACTTGTAAAATCTTGCAAGTAATGTAGAGAGAATTACAGCGTATGAGTACCTGAAAAAGCTACGGCCTGCTAAATCCTGGCTTAGGCTTCAGTCACTCTTACGGTAGTGGTTACTATCTCTCCTAGGACTAAGGATAACAGCCTTACCTCTAGCAGTACAAGTCAACAATAGCGTTTTTTAGCGTTTTTTTGGTTCTCTAAGCATATTCTAATGATGAGCTAAGCATATTCTAATGATGAGCTAAGCTAACCATCAGCTACTGTGCCTGGGAGTACGAGGCTTTTGACCAAATTTACGATCTCGTCAACGGCAAAAGGTTTCTCAAGGAGGGCGACATGCAGGTCTTGTAGTTCGTCGGTGTTATGAATTGTAGCAGCGGTGGTCAAGATAATGGGAAGCGAGTCAAAAGGTGGGCTATTACGCAGGATGCGGATGACTTCTGTACCAGGTACGGAACCGGCTAAGCGCCAATCAACGATAAGCAGGTCAATAGGTAAGCTTGTCTGTGGCTGTCCGGGGCGGATGAGAGCATTTAAGCATTCTTCGGCAGTGGGATAGATGGTGACGACGTAGCCCTCATCTTGTAAGACGAGGCTGAGCATCTCCTGAATGGCGTTGTCGTCTTCTAGCAAACCTATTTTCATTTCTCTTCCCTTTACCTTTTCTTCAAATACTGGGGGGTTCAAGCACACTATAGCAAACGCTACTTGATTTAGCAAGCCCCGGGTGCTAAGTGACGCTTCGCTTTTAACTATTGACCACTGCAACGGCGGGCTGTACAATGAGCAAATGCAACTGAACATATTGCTAGTCAATAAGCAGCAAGAGCTCTCGCGAGTAGCAGCAAAAGGATACATATTGTATGTCCGATATCAGCTTAGAGAAGACAGAACCGAAAGATCCAGCGCAAACAGGTACAGGAGAGGCTGGAGAGTTCCACGTCGAGGAGAAAGCTACCTCTACGCCCGTAGCCGAGCCAGTGCCGACAGCAGAACTTGAGGCGAAGATCGCCGCCCCGCGGCAGGCACAAAGCCGTGCGGGTACAATCGAACACCTGGCGGCGCGTCGCCCTGTAACGCCAGTTGATCTCACATCGACGGAAATCAAGGAGCGCTTGAGCAATTTACGTACCACTATCACCAGTGTGGTGACGGGATATCGCTGGGGCAACATTTCTCTCGAAGATGCAACCGAACAAATCATCCCACTCTTGAATGTGGGCTCAATTTATCAATGGGCACCTGTGCTGGTTCCCTTTATTCTAGAGATAGACAGGGCAGGAGATTTCATTCCCGTCTGGGTACACATTATCGAGCGAGATGATGTGCCTGATCTACCCACTGACGCTGACCCGGCGGAGACGATGATTGGGCGCGCGAGGCGCATTGCTATTCTCATGCTGGGCAACTACAAAACGTTTATTGAGCCGGGTCAAAGTATACCGCTGGGTTTCAAGAGCAGACAAAGCTCAAAGAGCATTCCGAAAGTACAGAACCTTGCCCAATTCCTGGGAAAATTGGCCAACGATCCGAATACCTCCCTTTACGCGACGCAATCCCTTGCCAAACAAGCGACAACAGAGGCCATGCAAGCCCTGATCACAGCGCTCAAGGAGGCCGAAGGTTGGGCAAAGGTCGATATTGCCGAAGCTTGCCTGTCCCTGAATCAACCACGCTTTTACGAAATCGTGCTGGCCAGTGGACTTGATCGCGTACAAGGGCTGGAAAGCTATGTTGCTGTGCCAATCTACCGGTCGATCCCGTTGGAAAGCTATCTACGGGGAGGAAATGATGTTGCTCCCCGTCTCCCTCAACAGGCTGCACTGATCTTCGGACAGGTGTTACAGGAAAGCATGAAGCCCAACGCAGAGGCTGATACACTACCCATTGTCTTTGAAAATGACTTCGCGCCACTGGCAAGCGCACTCTTTGAAAATGCGCGCAGCGCACCATCGTGGCAGTATGTGCTGGCAATTCATCGTCTTGCAACGTTGCTGGGCCGCTACTGGAGCGATATCTCGCGCGGCACGGTGCAGGACACACGCATTATCGAGCCAGTGTATGCCTGCTTACCAATGATGAACGAGGTCGAACGCTGGATGAATGGGCCAGGGCGCGATGTTTTGTTGGAAGCGCTGACCAGCTCTGACGAGGAGGCATTTATCCCTGTTGTGAAAATCCTGGGAGAGATGCGCGAACCCCGCGCAATTTCACCCCTGGTAAACCAGGTTGGTGCCACAACGAGCGTCACCAACCGCGAACAAGCCATTCGCCTGGTACACACGTGTGATACATTAGCGCGTCTCAATGACCGGCGCGCCGTTCAGCCTATACTCCAACTGGCTAATCGCGTTGTAGATATCGAAGGGCGCATGGCACGCTCCAAGCGGCGCGATAACCTGCCCTTCGACGATGAGCAAATCCCTGGTAGCATTGTCTACGCGGCCATTATCCGTGCTATTGGACAGCTCAATGACCCCGCCACGCTTGACTTTATACTGCGCGCATACAACGACTTTGATCCGTTTGTACGCGTGGAGGTGCTTGAAGCGTTGAAACGCCTTGATCCAACTGGAGAGGATGCAAGGAGTAAGGCTACTGTGCGCGAGGCTCTGAACGATCCACGCGATTCTATTGTTCGTATCGCCTGCCAGCTTGTCGTACAGTATCGCGACACAAGCGCGATTCCCGTTCTCCAGCGCATCACGGAGACGCGCCCTGAGGTTGCGGCTACTTCTTATGATGCGCTACGGCAACTTGGACAGTACTAATCAGAAGCAAGCGGAGGTAGCCAGCGAGATTGGCTACCTCCTCTTGCTTCTTCATTCATCATAAATCGGCTACTGCTCCATCAAATGTGGTAAAACGTGTTCACCACATTCTTTGTTGTTCCTGCTTCACCCTCAGATGCAAAGTTAGCTTACGCTTTCTCTGTCTTACTCCAAGTCCACAGGCTCGTTTAACGTCTCGGTCTGAGCCAATACCCTCGACGGCAAACAACGAACTACTGACTGCGCTTTTGATTTTCAAGCGCCTGGTGCAGTGCTTGCTCAATCAGCTTTTTAAGCGTCATGAGCATACTTTCCTGCCGAATAGCAGCCAACATTTTGAGTTGGTGATGTGTTGTTTTATCAACACGGACATTGATGTAGTTCGTCTCTTTCATGTATACAATTGTACATTACGTACATAGAATAGTCAAGGGTCAATGTGTTTCATAGGACCACATTCAAACACATTGGGTACGCTTTTCGATTACTGTTGTAACCTCTATTGCTCCGGAGGCGGAGCAGTCGGAGGAGCAACAATCGGGACAACCGGCAGCACGATATAGGAGGGGTGCTCACTATCATGCAGAATGGTCTGGTGAGCGACAGCTAATTCGTCGTCAGCACCAATATCATGGCCCGTGTTGGGGTTGCGGTCCCAGCGCGGGAAGTTGCTACTGGTGATGTCCAAACGGATGGCATGACCTGCCTTGAAGACATTGCTGGTCGCCCATAGGTCAATCTCGTATTCGTAGGCTTTGCCCGGCTCGATGAGTGTTGGTTGCTCACCTTTGGAGAAGTTGCGATAGCGAGCGCGAATGATCCCGTCGTTCAAATTCTGCGCATAGCCATTGGGATAGACATCGACCAGGCGCGCCACAAAATCGGTATCCGGTGCGCTTGATGATGCCCAAAGGTGTACGGCTATGGGACCTGTCACTTCAACATCCTGCTCTAAGACCGGGGTTGTATACACCAGAACATCTTCGCGGCTTTCTGTCTCGCGCTGATCAAATGGGCCAGGCCTGAACTCCGGAGTCATCAAGAGAGCACCGCCGCGAGTAATCACCGGATGAGCGGGATCATAGTCATACTGGTCAGGGGATTCGGAACCGGGGCTCTCAGTGCTCAACAAGCCATTGCCACGCAAAGAATTGGCTTGCCCGCCACTATGCAGGTAATAACGCGTATCGACTGCACGCGCCAGGGGCCATTCCTGTTCATCGCGCCAGACATTGGCTCCCATGACGAAGAGTTTGATGGGGGCTTCACGCAACATACCTGTATCGATACCCTTGAGCCAGTGATCAAACCAGCGTACCTGCAAGCTGGTAAGATCAATCTGCAAGTCGATAAAGGCGGCGGAAGAGGCATAACCAAAATTGAGTTCACCGATAGGGTTAGAATAACCGGAGTGCGTCCACGGCCCAATGAGCAGTTTGCTCTGGCGAGCTTCCGGCGTACTACCTTGCTCGCGCATGATCTTAAAATTGTCGAGGGTATCTTTGAGGAAGATATCGTACCAGCCACCAATGTTGAAGCTAGGAGCGGTGACGTTCTCATGCTTGCCAAGAATGGTCATCGATTTGACCTGGTTGTTTTCGCGGTCTATTTGCCAGACCAAATTCTCAAAGTAGTAGTGAGCTACGTCATGGCGCTTGAAAGGCGCGAATTCTGAAAGTGGCAGGGACGAGTAACCGCTCTGGGCGAGAGAATCCATCTCCTGCGCCAGCATAGAGATGCTGCGCCCAAGGGCTTGAGGATCGCCGCGGTGGCGGCGCATGAGCACATCGAGCCCCATCATGAGATTCCAACTAGCCATGGAGCCAAGCTCTATAGCTCCCCCACGCAACATCACACCGTTCAAGGGGTCGTTCCAGGTGACAAGGGGTACCATAGCTTTGAGGGCCGCTGGCTGGTGAACGGCTGCCGACCATTGAGTAAAGCCGAAGTAGGAGGCGCCATAGACACCGATATTTCCGTTGCTGTAATGCAACCTGGATGCCCATTCAATGGTATCGACACCGTCTTGCGCTTCATTGAGGAAAGGCGTCCATTCACCACCAGAGCGCATGCGTCCACGGGTATCCTGTATGATGACGACATAGCCACGCCGCGCGACTTGAGTCGGGTCCAATATCGAGGTGGCCATAGGAAAATCTTTACCATAGGGCAAGCGTGTCAGAAGCACAGGCCATTTTCCTTCACCTACAGGTCTATAGACGTTGGCACGCAAGATAGTGCCGTCTCTCATTCTGGCTGGAACATCAAAATCGACGGCGATCTGTTGACCCAATTGCATTGCCATAACAGGAAGGTTCCTCCTAAGTTGAAAATGATAGTATTGTCGTAGTCTGAAGCATTGTCTTCGAGGGTATCATACAACTTCTCTCGAAAGGTGCGCAATTGTCATGTTGACACCCCATGTTCGATTAGCTATACTCAGTCCATTCAAAAGTGGAACATCTTTCCACTCTACAGAACAGATGAGGCAGCAATGCTGGGGGAAAGATATGCGACATGGAGAAACGCTGGAGGGCGAAAATACCGTTCAAATTGTTCATCGTATCGCCGCCGTCCTGCGAGCTTTTGGCAATAAAGGATTGCTCGGCATTACTGACCTGGCCAACGCAACGGGATTACCCAAGTCCACCACCCACCGGTTGGTCACGGCCCTGGTCAACGAGGGCCTGCTGGTACAGGACGAGGACAATCACAAATACGCTCTGAGTCTTCGTGTCACCGCCCTCGGCGCCAGTATCCTCAGTTCCCACATCGTGCGAAAATCCGCCAGGCCCATTCTGATGGAACTGCGCGACCAGACCCATGAGTCTGTCCACCTTGCAGTCCTCGAGGGGCTGGAGGCCGTGATTATCGACACGGAAGATTCGTATTTTTTCGTGCGCGCGGTCAACGTACCAGGACAACATCTCCCCGCGCACGCCGTCTCCACAGGGAAGGTGCTGCTGGCTTATCAATGGGAGGTGCGACTGCGTGAGATCCTGAGCCACGCGATGCTGACGCGCTACACCGAGCAAACTATCACCGATCCCCAACTCCTGTTTGAAGAACTTCGCCGGGTGCGGCAGATAGGCTACGCGGTCTCCTATAGTGAACTCGAGGAGGGTATCGATGCCGTGGCAGCCCCCATCTTTGATCACCTCGGCATAGTCGTCGCCTCAGTATCGATTGGTGGCCCCAGCGAACGATGCCGTCCCAAGCAGGCTGAGCTGATTGGCGCTGTGACGCAAGCAGGTCAACAGGTATCGCAGGCATTGCGCTACGTAGGCTGGCACTAGCAAGGAAACACTCCTGTGATACATTCAGAAGTGCATATCATCCGGAATACACTGGTTGTTGTCAAAGGTGCGGGTGATCTTGCCACAGGCGTCATTCACCGGCTTGCACGCGCAGGCTTCCCAGTCATAGCGACCGAGCTGGCGCAGCCAACGGTCGTGCGGCGTACTGTGGCATTCGCCGAAGCGGTCGCGCTTGGAGCCGTCACCGTTGAAGAGGTGACGGCTTGCCTTGCCGCTTCTCTTGAAGCTATTCAAACCATGCTAGTGGAGAGACAGGTACCTGTAGTTGTTGACCCAAATGGCACAACAATTACACAGCTACATCCTGCTGTGCTGGTAGAAGCGACGCTCTCAAAGTATAATAGCGGTATAACAATGGAAGATGCTCCTATCGTTATCGCACTTGGTCCAGGCTATGAGGCGGGCAAAGATGTACACGCGGTGATCGAGACCAATCGGGGACACAACCTGGGACGCGTTTACCTGCACGGGAGCGCTGAGCCAAACACAGGCGTACCCGGGGCTATCGGCGGCTATACTACGGAACGCCTGCTGCGGGCAACAGGAGCAGGGAAACTCTATGGAGTGCGGCAGATAGGTGACCTTGTCCAGGCCGGTGAACAGGTCGCGGTTGTCACATCTCTCACGAATGGTGAGTCTCCTGTAACGGCGAGTATTACCGGCATCCTGCGCGGTCTTGTACGTGACGGACTGGATGTCACTGCAGGGATGAAGGTGGGTGACATCGATCCACGGGCGGCCCGGGAGCATTGTTTCACCATCTCGGATAAATCACGCGCAATCGCCGGTGGTGTACTAGAAGCGATACTATATTTTCTGAATAAAGGGTAAACATATTTATGCTCAAAATCGCGGCCTATCATAAGCCGACGACATTGGTAGAAGCGGCGGCGTTGCTCGCGGAAGATGGGCGCACCATTATTGCAGGGGGAACAGACCTGCTGGTCAACCCACGCTACATGGTGGGAGTGCGCGAGGTAGTGGATATTCGCAAGCTAGGGCTAAACTATATTCGTGTGGAGAACGGCTGGCTACACATCGGCGCGGGAGCAACGATGCGTACGGTAGCCCAACAGGCCACACTGCAGCGTCTTGCCAATGGCATACTCGCCCGTGGAGCAGCCGTGTGTGGCTCGCCCAACATTCGCAATATGGCGACACTGGTAGGCAACATCGCCTCCGCTCTCCCCTCCGCCGACACTCCCCCTGCTTTGCTTGCGCTAAATGCCGAGGTGGTGCTCATCGGGACGAACGGTGAACGTGTCGTACCGCTGGACAACTTCTTTGTTGGCCCAGCCCAAAGCGTTCGCGAACGAGAATTGATCAGTGAACTTCGTATTCCCCTGGCCGATTGTGATGACTTGCGCGGCGGATTTTAT
>MNIY01000090.1 GCA_001919995.1 Ktedonobacter sp. 13_1_20CM_4_53_11 | reverse complement strand
TGCTGCCCGCGCTGCCCGTGAAGAGGAAGCGCGTGAACGTGAACGACGTGGTGGAGAACGCCGTGGTGAACAGCGTGGCGGCGGTGGGGATCGACGTGGTGGCGGCGATCGACGTGGTGCTGGCGGCGACCAGCGAGCCGGAGATCGGCGAGGTAGTGGAGAACGCCGTGGTGGTGGCGGTGGTCGTAGATAGACGCCCGCCCATAGGAGTAAAGTAAAATGGCAACACTGCGAGTTAAATATATTAAGAGCTCAATTGGCTACCCAAAGGATCAAAAAGCGACAATCCAGGCACTTGGGTTTCGCAAGCTTCAGCAGACGGTTGAACATCAGGACACCCCTGCAATACGTGGCATGATCCAGAAGGTCATTCACCTGGTGCAGGTAGAGGAGACTGTCAGTGAAACTCTCTGATTTGCGACCCGCTCCCGGTTCGCACAAGACAGAAAGACGTGTAGGCCGTGGACACGGCTCCGGTCGTGGTAAGACGGCGGGACGCGGTACAAAGGGGCAGAAGGCGCGCACAGGTGGCCATATCCATCGTGCATTCGAAGGCGGCCAGACCCGCCTGGTGAAGCGCTTGCCGTTTGTACGTGGCCTGGGCAACAGCAATACGCCTTTCCGCAAAGAATATGCAATCATCAAAATAGCTGATCTTGTACGGTTTGATGCCGCTTCTCATGTGACACCCGAGCAACTGGTGGAGCGAAAATTACTAACGCCTGCCCAGGGGCGGGGGCTGGTAAAAGTGCTTGGGAACGGTGAAGTAGATCGTGCTCTGACAGTACGTGCGCACAAGTTTTCGGCCAGTGCCCGCGCCAAGATCGAGGCGGCTGGGGGCACAGTGGAGATTATTCCGACGAAGGTCTATGAAAAGACTAAGAGGAGTAAAAACCAGGACGCGAAGGCGCCGGCTGGCCAGGCGCAGAGCACCAGGGAATAAACTTCCTGGTGCCTTCGTGGATTGGTTGTGTGCCATCGGCACTACATAAAGGAGGTTTACATGTGGGAACGACTGCGCAGTGTCTGGACGGTTCCCGATTTACGCAATAAGATTCTTTTCACACTGGGGATGTTGCTGATTTTCCGCGTCCTCGCTCATATTACTGTGCCCTTAACAGCCACTGAACAACAGAACCTATTGAAACTCTTCTCGGGGGGCGGAAATCAAAACCTGGGTCAATTGCTTGGTCTGCTGGATGTCTTTTCCGGTGGATCTTTGCAAACATTCTCCATTGTTGCGCTAGGGGTGTATCCGTATATTACCGCTACGATCGTGATGCAGTTGTTGCAGCCTATCATCCCGGCATTGCAGAACCTGTCTGCTCAGGGTGAGGCTGGTCGTCTGCGCTTCAGCCAGATCACCCGTCTCATAACCGTGCCGCTGGCCTTCTTGCAGGCGCTGGGACAGACAGCAATCTTCGTGCGCGCCGGCGTTCTCGATGCCAATACCTTCGGTCTCTTTGGCCCGAACTGGTTGGAGACCCTGTCTATTCTGCTCTCATTGACAGCTGGTACGATGATCCTTGTCTGGATTGGTGAATTAATCACCGAGAACGGTATCGGCAACGGCATCTCGCTGATCATCTTTGGTGGCATCGTCAGCCGTCTTCCTCAACTGTTCCGGGAGGGTTACCTGGCTGCTACCTCGACCGCGGGCAGCATTATCAGCGTGGTCGTTTTCTTGATCATCGGCCTGATAACGGTCGTTGGTATAGTCTACATTTACCAGGGGCAGCGGCGTATTCCTGTGCAGTACCCAACAAAGCGTATGGTGGGACGTGGCATGCTGGTTGGTTCTGCTCAGACAACGTACATTCCTATGCAGGTAAACAGTGCAGGTATGATCCCGCTCATCTTCGCACAGTCTATCCTGATCTTTCCGGCTGTACTCTCACAGTACCTGGTATCGAGTGATGTGAAATGGCTTTCAAATGCGGCTAACTGGGTTGGTCTCTACCTTGCCAATACCACGCTCTGGTACTACTGGGCCCTGTTCTTCTTGCTGGTGTTCGCTTTTACCTACTTCTATGCATATGTAGTATGGCAGCAGCAGAACATACCAGAGAACTTGCAGAAACAAGGAGCTTTCATTCCTGGCTACAGGCCGGGAGAGCCGACCAGCAGATACTTGTTGACCATCCTCAATCGTATCACGCTGGCGGGCGCTCTTTTCCTCGGCATTGTGGCAATTTTACCGTACTTTGCTAAGGTTGGAGGTAATCAGTTGTTAAGTGCAGCGGCACTACTGATTGTAGTTGGTGTCGTGCTGGATACGGTCCGGCAGCTTGAAGCTCAAATGGTCATGCGTAACTATTCGGGTTTTCTATCATAGCTAGGGATGCAGTCATTGCGCCCTTAGCATCACTGTGAATCGTTAAGGCGCAATGAAGCGTTTTGACGAGCTTCCATCGGAGGAGAGAGAAACGTGAATATTGTCCTGATTGGCGCGCAAGGTTCAGGGAAAGGGACGCAGGCAGAGAAACTAACCAGCTCTCTGGGTATTAGCCACGTTGCTAGTGGCGATATGTTTCGTAAAGCTTTTGATGAAAAAACGGAGTTGGGTATAAAAGCTAAAGCCTATACTGATCGCGGTGAACTGGTTCCCGACGACATCACCGTGGCAATGGTCCTTAGCCGCATAAAAGAACCCGATTGCGCACGCGGTGTGTTGTTGGATGGATTTCCGCGCAATATTCCGCAAGCGCAGGCGTTGGATGAAGGATTAAAGGATATTGGACGGCAAATAGATGTGGCGATCTATCTGGACGTTCCAAGAGAGGAACTGCTGAAGAGACTCTCGGGGCGTTATATTTGCCGGGCCAACCAGCACGTTTACAATATATACGCTAACCCACCCAAGGTGCCGGGCGTGTGTGACCTGGATGGAAGTGAGTTGTACCAACGCTCCGACGACAAAGGAGAAGCGGTACAGAAACGCCTGGACATCTTTTTCAATGAGACCGTTCGCCTGCTCGACTATTATGGTTCGCAGGACAAGGTGATTGTTGTGAATGGAAACCGGGATATTGACCAGGTACATACAGATATCCTGAACCAGATCAACGCTTTTATGGAGAGAAAGAAAAAGGGGTAACGCAGGTAGAATAAGGCGGAATACCTTCACGTGCAACATTTATTGAGAGAAACGATTATGGCGCCCATCATTAAGTCGAAGGAAGAACGAGAGAAAATACGCGAGACCGGCCGTATCGTCGCGGATGTGCTGGCGGAATTACGTACCGCCGTGCACCCGGGAATGCTTACCAGTGAACTTGATCGTATTGGGGCCGAGGCGTTGCAGCGGCGAGGAGCAAAATCAAGCTCTTTGGGCTATCATGGTTATCCGAAGTCGCTTTGTACGTCTATAAACGATGAAGTAGTCCATGGTATTCCTGGCGATCGCGTCTTAAAAGAAGGCGATATTGTCAGTATCGACTTTGCGGCTTCCTACAACGGTTGGCATGCAGATTCAGCTATCACTGTGCCGGTAGGGACGGTGTCACCTGAAGTGCAGCGACTGCTGAAGGTGACAGAAGACTCGCTCTACCGCGGCATCGCTGCGGCTCGTGCAGGAAATCGTACCACTGATATCAGTCGCTCGATTCAGCAGTACGTTGAGGCGGCTGGTTTCTCGGTCGTACGCCAGTATGGTGGACATGGTGTCGGTCGTAGTATGCACGAAGACCCCCAGGTCTTGAACTATATTGAGAAGGGATATCCAAGCTATACACTGAAGCCAGGCATGGTTATCGCCATCGAGCCCATGGTCATTATGGGTGCGAAGGAGACTCGTGTCCTTGCTGATGACTGGACCGTGGTTACGGTCGATGGCAGCTACTCGGCACATTTTGAGCATACCGTGGCTATCACCGAAGGCGATGCGGAAATACTGACAATGCCCTGATGCGAACCGGACTAATAGACATTTGGAGATAAGACTTCCCGTGAGCGGCCTTGAGAGGTGCCCTGCCTGTCATCCTGAGCGCAGCGAAGGATCTCTGAAGGACTAATTTCTCTCTCGACAATAGTAGATATATGTGGTATAATTTGTAGTTGGCTGCAGCAGTGTCAACTGCTGCCATTTTATAGCTCTGGAAATCATCAACACAGTCCATCTCCACGATGGCTGGAGATCATCACAGACCAGCAATCATTAATCATTATGAACATGTGAACCTGTTTTGCAAAAGCGTGTCACGGCTGCCGCGTCCAATGCATCCTTGTAGGTTCGCAACCGGAAAAGAGCAACGTACGCCGATAGAGAAAGGAAACTATGCCAAAAAAGGATGAGATCGAAGTAGAGGGCAAAGTGATTGAGGCCCTTCCCAATGCCATGTTTAAGGTTGAAATTGACGAGCAACACCAGATCCTGGCCGTCCTCTCAGGCCGCATTCGCATGAATTTTGTACGCATTGTGCCAGGTGATAAGGTGAGAGTAGTATTATCACCGTATGATCTAACTCGAGGTCGCATAACATGGCGTGTAAGATCGTGAGTTGATACGTCTCCTCATTGTTCCTTTTTTATCGGTATCTTAGCCGCTCGTAACGAACAGCAAGAAACGTAGAAGCGAAGGCGTCAGGAGAGCTTTCCTGAAACCATGTCTTAAGTGTAATTTTTTCATCTAATCTATGAGGAGGGCAAGCCATGAAAGTGCGTGCCTCAGTAAAACCGCGTTGTGAGCACTGCAAAGTAATCCGTCGCAATCGTGTTGTGATGGTTATCTGTAGCAAAGATCCAAAGCATAAGCAGAGACAGGGCTAGGCGAACAGTGGAGGGGCAATCTCAGGTGGTTGCTAGCAGTACCAATAGGGAGCGCCCCTACATAATATGGAGGGAAACATGGCTAGAATCGCCGGCGTTGACATTCCACGCGATAAGCGCGTGGAGATTTCGCTGACGTACATCTACGGGATCGGCCTCACAACGAGCAAGAAGATCCTGGAGCGAACGCGCATTAACCCGGATACGCGGGTTAAAAACCTGACCGAAGAAGAGGTCAACCGTCTACGCGAAGTGATCGACCGCGAATATAAAGTCGAGGGAGATCTGCGCCGCGAAGTGGACCTGAACATCAAAAGGCTAATTGAGATCGGCTGTTATCGTGGTATGCGGCATCGCCGTAACCTTCCGGTTCGTGGTCAACGTACTCGCACGAATGCGCGTACGCGGCGCGGACCAAAGAGAACTGTAGCTGGTAAGAAAAAAGCCGTAGCTAAGAAGTAACGCCGGGGAGGAATTGCAAGAAGAATGGCAGCAGGAGACAAAAAGAGACCGACAGGCAAACCAAGGCGGCGTGAACGCAAATCCATTCCGCGTGGACAGGCCCATATTCAAGCAACATTTAATAATACAATTGTGACCTTGACCGACCCCAATGGTAACGTTATCTCGTGGGGTAGTGCTGGTGGACAGGGATTTAAAGGCTCCCGTAAGAGCACTCCTTATGCCGCGCAGGTCACTGCTGAATCAGCAGCTCGTAAGGCGATGGAACACGGCCTACGCCAGATAGAAGTCTTTGTGAAAGGCCCTGGCTCCGGTCGCGAGGCAGCAATTCGTTCTCTACAGAACGCTGGCCTCTCCGTCACTTCGATTATCGATGTAACACCTATTCCGCACAATGGATGCCGCCCGCCCAAGCGGCGGCGTGTGTAACTCGCGCTGTGCGTATTAAGGAGGATATAACTGAATGGCACGTTATACCGGCCCCGTCTGCAAACTCTGTAGACGTGAGGGGGTAAAACTGTTTCTTAAAGGCGACAAGTGCATGACAAAATGCACGCTCGAACGTCGCAATACTCGACCAGGACAACACGGCACTAGCCGTCCGCGCAAGGCATCTGGCTATGCGCTGCAATTGCGCGAGAAACAAAAAGTTCGCCGCACTTACGGCGTTCTAGAGCGCCAATTCAAAAAGCACTTCAATACCGCGGCTCGTCGCCCTGGCAAGACCAGCGAGAATCTGCTGCAGGTACTGGAAATGCGCCTGGATAACCTCGTGTATCGCCTCGGCTTCGCGGACTCTCGTGCTCAGGCTCGCCAGCTCGTGAACCATGGGCATTTCGCCGTCAATGGCCGCAAGACCGATATTCCTTCGTTTATTGCCAAGCCAAACGATGTGATCTCTGTGCGTGAACGCGCAAAAGGACTGGAATACTTCAAGGTCCGGGCGTTATTGCTCGCACAGAAGGGGGTGCCTGCCTGGCTTAGTTTGAATATTGATGAAATGAGTGGCCGTGTCTTGACACTGCCGTCACGAACCGATCTTGAACTGCCCTTTGAAGAGCAGATGGTGGTTGAACTTTATCAGCGCTAATCGTACGTTGAGTCGGCGGATGGGAACATGCCTTCACGGTCCCCATGGGGCCGCAACAGGGCAAAACTCTTGGACTACCAAAGTTTCTGCTTACGAGTTTCGATGGTAGAAAAAGAAAGGCAGGTTTGAACCTTGCAAGATAGTATTACTCTGCCTCGCATAAAAAATACAAAAACACAGGATAATTATGCGAGCTATGATATTGAGCCTTTAGAGGCGGGATATGGGGTAACCCTGGGCAACTCGCTGCGACGTGTGTTGCTCTCTTCCCTACCAGGCGCAGCGGTAACCTCTGTACGGATTGAAGGCGTACAGCACGAGTTTCAAGACATCCAGGGTGTGATGGAAGATGTCACTGATATCGTGTTGAACGTTAAAAAACTGCGCCTGCGCTCCTTCTCGGATCATCCGGTGTCGATGCGACTGGAGGTCGGCGGGGAGCGTGAAGTTACTGCAGCCGATATTATGGCTCCCAGTACAGTAGAGATTGTCAATCCCGATCTCCATATAGCGACACTTGATAATGATAATGCCCGCCTCGAGATGGAACTGGTTGTTGAGGCCGGCCGAGGCTATGTTCCCGCCGATTCGAAAGAGGATCAGCCCATAGGGGTGATCCCTGTCGACGCCATTTATACACCGGTACAGAATGTGAATTACACGGTGGAACATACACGCGTGGGGCAAATAACCAATTTTGATAAAGTTATTCTTGAAATCACGACGGATGGAACGATCACGCCCGATGAAGCTCTGCGGCAGAGCGCGGATATCCTGGTGCGCCATTTCACCCAGCTTTCCAATTACCGCGCCGTTCTGACTGAGCCGGAGAAGGCGCCATTAAGTAGCTTGCCAATACCACAAAAGATTTACGATACACCAATTGAAGAACTTGATCTCTCGGTACGTGCCTATAACTGTCTCAAACGCAGCAATATCACGAAGGTCGGTCAAGTGCTTTCTATGAACGAAGAAGATCTGCTGGGTGTGCGTAACTTTGGCGAAAAGAGCTTACAGGAATTGCGCGAGCGACTGCTGGCGCGTAACTTCTTGCCGAATCCGCGTACCAGCACTGTTGGAGCCGATATGGACGGCGATCACGAAATGGAGGACTAAGGTGAGGCACCGAGTTGCCGGTAACCGTATGAGTATGCCTGAGCCACGCCGCCGTTCAGCGCGCCGGAACATGATGGCAGGTCTCATTCGGTACGATAGAATACAGACTACGGAGTCGCGTGCGCGTGCCATCCGTGGCGAGGTTGAAAAGCTGATAGATACAGCTGTGAAGGGCCGCCAGGCGGCCCGGCAGCATCTGTATTCAGTCGTCTCCGACGAGGACAAGGCCCAACAAATCCTGGCTTTTGCTCGTCGTGGCCGCTACAGCCTCGATAAGAGAGTAGACTCAAACGAAGAGCGAGCCGATCTCGGTAAGCCGCCCTTAACCGATCAAGGCCGCAAGTTCCTGGAGAACAAGTACAAGGGAAGGCACGACGAACTGTTGCGCATCATCTCTAACGAAGATGAAGCTGAACGGGCGCTTGAGGCCGCGTACGAGTCGATGGTGATCGAATTGCGTGCCCGCCGCCATATCCTCAGCGCATTGCCGGACGAACTGGTCGTCAAGAAAATGTTCGAGGAACTGGCACCGCGCTATGAAGGTCGCCCTGGCGGCTACACGCGCATTACGAAACTGGGTAAACGTAAAGGTGACGCGGCCGATATGGCCCAGATCGCCCTGGTGTAGGAACCCGATCATGCTCTTTAACCAATGAATCAGATCATCCGTATTGACCGATCATGAGGTTTCACGACATAACCCGGCCATCCACGATGTGGGTCCTCCACCCACTGTAGGTGCCGATTGATCGCGCACACCGCCGATTGATCGGCCCTGCGGGGATGGTCCGCTACCCGGATGATGTTGTGAAAACTCATTATCGGCCATCGGTGGATGTCCCGCTATCCAGATGCAAAAGGTAAAAAGCATGATCGCGTCCCTATCTACATTAAAATGATGAATATTGCGTGTGGTATTGAGTATGATGGTACCGATTTTCACGGTTTTCAACGCCAGCCCGAGAGCCATGGGCAGACGGTGCAGGGAGTATTAGAGGCAGCCATTGCCAGTATCTCTCAGGAAAATCCTGTCGTAAACGGCGCGGGGCGAACAGACGCTGGTGTGCATGCGCGTGGGCAGGTGATCCATTTTCGCACAGCCTTCCATTTATCGCCGGAAACCTGGCAGCGCGCGTTGAATGCCGTCTTACCCAATACAATAGCGGTACGCTGGGCGAGAATAGTTCCAGAAAGCTTTCACGCCCGTTTTAGCGCCGTGAGCCGCTCCTATCGCTATTCCATCTGGAACGATTTCGCACCGACGGCATTGTTAGCGCGTTACAGCTATTATCGCCCACAGGCGTTGGATGTTGACCTGATGAACGAAGCGTGCCACCTGTTGTTGGGGCGCAAAGACTTTGGAGCGTTTGGACGGAGTCCCGACGAGACCAATCCAGGAAAAAAGGGGCCGCATTCCTGTATTCGTAATATGTTACAAGCACGCTGCATCCGTGAAGATGCGCGGGCGAAAGCACTTATCTATTGTGATTTTACTGCGGACGCCTTCCTGACAGGGATGGTGCGCAGAACCGTCGGGACATTGTTGCTGGTAGGGCAGAAACAGCTCAGCCTTGCCGAATTTGCCGCCATTGTGCAAAATGCGGATAAGACGCACCCTGGTTCAGCGGTCCCACCACATGGGCTGTGCCTGGTACGGGTTGATTATCCTGAAGAATTTGGAGTATCAAATAATGATGAAGACATATAGCGCCAAAGCCGCTGATCTGGACCCCAAATGGTATATTATCGACGCAGAGGGTCAGGTCCTGGGTCGCCTGGCATCGCAGATCGCGCAGATTCTGCGTGGCAAGCATAAACCAACGTTTACCCCACATCTCCAGAGCGGAGATTTCGTGATCGTCATCAATGCAGAAAAGATTGCTGTCACGGGCAGACGTTTGGATCAGAAAGTCTATTATCGCCATAGCCAGTATCCTGGTGGTTTGAAGAAGACGACGCTGCGTCAAACACTCGAGGGCAGGTTCCCTGAGCGCGCACTGGAGCACGCAGTAAGGGGTATGGTCATGCATAATCGCCTTGGTGCGGATATTATGTCCCACCTGAAAATCTATGCTGGCCCGACGCATCCGCACCAGGCTCAGAAACCTATTCCCTGGACAGGCCCGCAGTCATTGCTAAAGCAGCCCACTGGGACTGCCGAGGCTAAGTAAACAAGAAAGAGGAGAACCTACCTTGGCAGATACCATCAAAGGTGAGTATTACTACGGTATGGGACGTCGCAAGACGGCTGTAGCCCGCGTGCGCCTGTACCCCAATGGTGATGGCAGTATAACCGTCAACGGGAAAAGTGCCCAGGCCTATTTTGGCACTCGTGAAACCCCGGTTGCCACGTAAATCCTGAATGGAAGTCGACCCTGCGCAGAGCTGGCTACCTCACTCGCGACCCTCGTATGAAGGAGCGCAAGAAGCCCGGCTTGAAGCGTGCCCGTAAGGCGCCGCAATACACAAAACGCTAATAGCCTTCATCCTGGCCGTAGGGGCGCAATGATGACTTTTAACAAAATAACTCAGACACCCGTGGGTGCCGATTTATCGTGCACATGGCCGATTGATCGGCCCTCCGTGGATGTTCCAGTATCCGGATTATTTTGTTAATCTGCATCATTGCGCCCTGTGGGATGCATGGACTCCCCTTCTTTACACTTTTTTGCCTTCCAGTGCCTCCACCCACTGCCCCACCGTGAGCAAGAACGGCAGATCTGGATGCTTCGCACGCAACCGGACTGAGAGCGCCGCCGCTGGTGGAGGGCGCAAGCCCGCTCTATTCAAGGTCACCTCGTCCTGGAAAAGTTCGGCTGGTGTACCGGTGAAAACGCGCTTGCCATCGCGGAAGGTCACGACGCGCTGGCAATGTTCGGCAACGAGTGACATATCGTGGGTAATCACCAGAATTGTCTTTCCCTGCCGGTGCAAATCGCGCAACAGGGACATGATTCCCTTGACCATATTGTAATCCTGGCCGGTGGTCGGTTCATCCACAATCACAATTTCCGGCCCCATCGCCAGCACAGCCGCCACCGCCAGGCGCTGCCGCTGCCCTTTGCCGAGGAAGAGGGGATCTTCGTTGGCATACTGAGTCAGGCCTGCCACCTCCAACGCTGCATTTACCGCTTTACGCCGCTGTGCCGGCTCAATCCCCAGGTTAATCAATCCATATTCGACCTCGTCGCTGACCTTACGACGAAATAGCTGGTGGTCTGGATTCTGGAAGACATAGCCAACCGAGGCAGGTAGACGCGCTCGTACTTTACGAGAAGCCAGGTCTTGCCCCTGTACCAGTACTCGACCCCGCGTTGGCCGGTAGATACCCGCCAGGATTTTCGCCAGCGTGCTCTTGCCACTGCCGTTTGGACCGAGCAACGCCAGGATTTCGCCGCGATGGAGTGTAAGATCGACGCCCTGCAGTGCCACCGTACCATCTTCGTAGCTGTACCAGGTATCTGCAGCCGTCACTATCGGCTCCTGCTTTACCATGTCGCGCGAACCTGAAGCGCCTGCGGAAACAGCAGCAATATCAGGTCGAGCGATACTGCTGCCTTTACCTGTATCAGTGAAGGGGGCATCGTGTAGCGAGCGCTCTTCCGGTTGTCCTGCTTGAGTGTAAACGAACCCGGCAAAGGCTATCTCTCCCTCTTCCAGGGTGAGCGGAGGACGCGCATGATAGGTATAACCTGTCAGCCACGAGATGCTGGTCAACTCGCCAACCGAAGCGCCGCACCGCTCCAGGAGGGCACGTTCAGCATAAAAATCATGGGGTGGGGCAACCAGTTCAATGTGCCCCTCATTAAGCAGGGCGATGCGATCACAGAATGCCGAGAGGGTGTCGGGGTCCTGCTCAACCAGCACGACAGTCATCTGGTAATCTTTCCGTAATCGAGCAATCGTTTCAATGACTTCGCGCTTACCAGGCGGGTCAAGGTCGCTGGTAGGCTCATCGAGAAGCAGCACCTGAGGTCGCATAGCGAGAAAGGAGGCTATTGCAACTCGCTGCTTCTCGCCGCCTGAAAGGTCAGCGGGATGGAGATAGGCCGCGCCGTGCCACAATTGTTCCAGGCCAACGCTGCACAGGCTCGCGTAAGCTCGTCGGAGTATCTCTTCGGTGGGAAGCCCCTGGATTTGCAGGCCAAGCCCGAGCTCGTGCAAGAGGCTCATACGCAAAAACTGGTTCTCTGGGTCCTGCAACACCATGCCGACGCGGTTGGTGGCAGGCGTCCTCGCGGTAACTGGCTCACCTGCTGCGGTTATCGTCCCACGGAAATGCTGCGGCAGTTGTTCTGGCGTCAGGCGAGAGCTGTAAGGAATGGCCCCAAGCATAGCGCGACAGAGCGTCGTCTTGCCTGCTCCGCTTGGGCCAGTGATGCCGAAGCATTCGCCAGGCTCGATCTCCAGGTCTATACCGCGCAATACCCACGGGCTAGACTTTTCACTAAAAGTGGGATAGCGCCACCAGAGGCCATCAATCACAAGAGACATAGCGGCTCCTACAACCCCTTCAAAGCAGCGTTGTCACCGCAGGATGCGGTCCCAGCGCGAAATACAACAAGAGGAGACAGAGGACAGCGACGCCCCAATCGATCAAGCGCCAGGGGCTGCTTTCATAGAAATCCGCCATTGGTCGACCAAGGGTATAACCCCTTGCCAGCAGCGCATCGCCAATCTCGGCGGAGCGGCGTATCATGATCGCCACAAGGGGGACCGCCGTACTGGCTAAATCGCGTAGACGACGTATAAAACTGCGTGGGCGAGTCGCTATGGCGCGGGTAATCTGCGCCTGGCGGATGGTCTCATAGTCGGAGAGGGCCAGGTCCAGTGAGCGAAAAACGGTGCTGAGAAAGAAGATCACTGCTTGAGGACAGTGCAACTGGCGCAGCGCCCCGATCAGTTCGACGTCACGCGCGGTCATCACGAGCGCGATAGAGACGATAATCAT
>MNIY01000019.1 GCA_001919995.1 Ktedonobacter sp. 13_1_20CM_4_53_11 | reverse complement strand
TCCATAACCTGACCATCGTCTACACCTCCAGCGGTCTGGAGGACGTGATTGGACTTGCAGACAGCATCCATATACTCGACCAGGGGCATTTAGCATTTAGTGGCACACCACGCGAGATTCTAGCCCGTATACACGAACTGGCAACCCTGGATATCGCGCTGCCGGAAGCTGCACAAATCGCCCTGGAATTGCGCGAGATATTTCCCGCCATCCGCACCGATGTAATGAACCTGGCAGAATTGGAAGAGGAAATAGAAAAAGCAAGTACCGGAAGCAATTCATTGCGCACACCACGCGCCGGGTGACAGCTGAGCTGGGCGTGATGAATCGCGCCCCTAAAGAGAAATACATATGATTGAACTTTCCAGAGATATCACTTTCGGGCAATACATCAATAACGGTTCGACCTTAACTCGTATGGACCCACGGGCCAAGTTAATCTGCGCTGTATTGCTCATTGCCCTGGTCTCCTATATTGGGAGTTTTATTGCCTTTGGCATATTCTTGTCAGGTTGTATCATCCTGCAGTGGATGTCACGCATTTCAGTTGCTTATGTCCTGCGCGGCTTCAGGGCCTTTGCCATCTTTCTGATTTTCATCTATATCATCGAAGTCCTCTTTTACAATTCACCCACCCAGCATACAACGCTCATCTGGCAATGGGGTATCTTCAACGTCTCCTGGGAAGGCATCGTCCGCAATTTACTGCTTATGGTGCGCGTCATCTTCCTTTATTACCTGGCATCTATGCTGATGTTCGTCACCTCGTTGGTTGACCTGACCGATGGTTCTGAGGCCTTGCTTTCACCATTGCAAAAGCTGGGTATACCCGTCAATGCATTTATCATGGTTCTTGTGATAGCCTTCAAATTCGTGCCCATCTTTGTTGCTGAGATAGAACGATTGATAAAGGCCCAATCGGCCCGTGGAGTGCGCTTCGATAAGGGCAATTTCATTCAACGCGCCATCAAGCTTGGTCCACTGTTGATCCCCCTCTTTCTTAGTGGCTTCCGGCGAGCCGAGGCGCTCTCCATAGCCATGGAGGCGCGCGGCTATGCAGGAGCCGTTCGCGGCTGGCGGCGCAGCAAACGACGCGAGATGCACCTTCAACGTTTTGATAGATTAGCTTTAGTATTCACGATCATGTTTTGTATCGTGACAATTATAGTGAACCTGGTTGCCCCATACTGATGGGCTGATAACGAACGTTACTTAAACGAGCAGTAGATGGGTCCCTACACTTGATACCTGCATAGACAAAGGATTCCACAGCATGCAAGAACCTTTACGGCTAGAACAGAAAGAAACTATCTTGCGCTCTGCCGAAGCAGTATTGGATGAGGCTATTGCCTTCTTACAGGGTATGATCCGCATCCCCACGGTAAACCCGCCCGGCGAGGCCTATCCCGCCTGTGCCCGTTATATCGGCGAACAACTGCATAGCCTGGGCTACACTGTGGAATACATAAACCTGACACCGGCAGAGATCGCAGAGCTCGCTCCCTATGGAGCAGGCCTGCCGCGCACCAATGTCATCGGGCGTTTACCAGGTGCCAATGCGTCACCGGTCCTTCATTTTAATGGGCATATGGATGTCGTACCCATTGAGGGCACCATCGAGCAGAGCGGCGTGGTTGACGAAGAAAGTACGGGCAATCGCAACGCCGGTATGGGCCTCCTTGTCGAACGAGGATTTATCGCGCCCAGTCATACAGACTACGTCGTTATTACTGAGCCACTCAATGCCGATAATATCTGCCTGGGGCATCGCGGCGCCATCTGGGGTGAAATCACTACCTTTGGTCACCAGGCGCATGGCAGCACACCAGAACGAGGAGTGAACGCTGTTGAACTAATGGCCGATTTCATTACCGAAGTAAGGCATGAACTAAAACCTCGCTTGCAACAGCGCGTGAGCAGCCTGCCGATCGTGCCTTCCAGCGCGAACGCCGCCAGCCTCTCGTTCAACACCATCCAGGGCGGCACGAACGTCAACAGTGTACCCGATCGCTGCAGCGTTACCTTCGATCGTCGCTTAGTGATGGGAGAACGCCTGGAAGAAGCTCGCAGCGAGCTGTGCAACCTGCTAGAGCAACGTGCCAGAACACAACCAGATTTTTGTTATGAGTACGTTGAGCGTTACGCCACCGACCCCACCTGGGTCAGTCCCCAAACACCCCTCGTTCAAGCCTTTGCTGCTGCCGTGCAAGAGGTAGTAGGACACGAGCCAGGCTACGTATATAGCCCCGGCAGCGACGATCAACGCTTTGTCGTGCAGAACGCAGGCATCGAACAGTGCATTGTCTACGGACCCGGTGAGATCACTCAAACGCATGTTATCGACGAATCGCTGGCCATCGACGACCTGCTTACCTCCATCAAAGTAATGGCCCTGTCAGCAGCAACGCTGCTTGGAGTGGAATCGGGCGCCAATCCATACCGCCAACGTGGCTAGCGCGGCTACCTTCGGCCATGCGGCATGTAAAGAGAGGAAGACAGACCATCATGCAAACTTCCACTACACCAAACGAAACATTCCCTCTTGGTCAAACTCACCGCATCTTTCTAAGCGGCAATTGGGTTGGCATCAAAGCCAGCGCCATGGGCCGCGAGGGACCACGTTACGCCATCGAGGAAATGAGCGAGACAAAAATCATTATCATCACGGTGTAGGCTGCATCGATAGGAGGTTATGCCATGTCCACGATTATGATTACTGGCGGTTCTGGCTTCTTAGGTACCTATGTCGCACGCGTGTTAGCAGAACGGGGCGACCGCGTGGTTATCTTCGATGCGGCTGGGCCAGCTCCGGAACTCGCCGCTCTCACCGCTCCGTTTGAGCAGCAGATTGTGCGCATTCGCGGTCAAATTCTCGACCTCAGCAGCCTGTTACGCGGCGTACAACAACACAGGGTCGAGCGCATCTTCCACGCTGCCGCACTCTATGACCCTCCCTACTCACTGGAGGAACCGGCTCTCACCTTTCAAGTCAACGTCAACGGGACTATCAACGTGCTGGAAGCGGCACGTTTTCTCGGCCTACAGCGCGTTGTGCAGAGCAGCAGCATCGCCGTCTATGCGCCGCGCCAGTACGAACCTATCGACGAACTGCACCCGATTCTTCTACCCTCAGCCGGTAATCCCTTAGGGTCTTATGGAGCCTCGAAAGCGGCAGCAGAGATTGTCGGCCTTACCTACTATAGCAGTAATGGAGTCGATTTCATAGCCTTGCGTAACTCGGCCATCTACGGCTATGGCATGCGCTACCCCATGTATATCAAACCCATGGTGGAGAATAGCGTGCGCAAACTGCCTACGCGCTTCGCTACAGGTGGAGATATGCGTCGCGACTACACTCACGTCAAAGACATCGCCCAGGCCGTTATCAAAGCGTTGGACGTTCCAGCACCCACACTCACCCAGCGCATCTTCAACATTGGCTCAGGTACTATGCACAGTGCGACCGAGGTAGCTGAGACGGTTCGCAAAATACTACCAGGGGCAGACATCGAAATCGGAGCTGGTTTGAGCGCACTAGAGCAGAGTGATATGCGAGCGCGAGGGACGCTCGATTTAACTGCTGCCCGCCAGCAATTGAAGTACGAGCCTCGCTATTCGCTAGAGGCCGGTATTCGAGATTATATCGAAATGCACGGAGCGGCAAACGCACTATGAATGTCGCTTCAATTCCGACCGCCCCTACGAGTGGCTCGTCGTTGGTGTGTTTTTGCCGCCTCCTTAAGTTCCTGCTATTTGGGGCGAAGTAGACTCTGCACCGAGCATCCCTAAGACTTCCTTCTCCTCCTCACTCTGTGGGGCATAGTCAGCGGGAGCCTCTTCAATGCACCACACCACTCCTCTTCGAATGACGTAGTGCCACTCCAGATTCGGGCTCGTGCTGAAGTCCATTGGAACTGCCGTCTTGAGCAGGTCGAGCACCTTGCCGGGAACGGGATCGCTGATCGCACGCTTGCCCGATTGGACCTGCTGCACATACGTGGGAATCAGGCCTTCGGGGTCGTCACGGAAAATGACACGCTGCATGTTCCCCAGGTTCCTCATGGCGACATCCCGGTGTGCCGGAATGGCGAGATCTTTCATGATCCGCCGGCGCAGGGTTTCAAAAAAGCTGTACTGTATCAGACCACTGCAAATGAAACGCATCACCGAACTGGCTGAGTAGTTCGCTGCTTGCCACTTCTTGAAGAAATCGCTGGCGCCAGGAACACCTTCCCACTTCTTGAAGAAGTCGGCCATGGCCGCCGCTCTATCCGAGACATATGGGACTACGCCCAGCCGCGTTCTCGCTACCTGCTCGAGATGTCCGGCGTGGTCGATGGCTTCCCACAGCTTGATGAAGTCAGCCGTGGCGGTCGTCTTGTAGTCATACAGACCGTTGAGCTGGTCCACCGCGATCCCGCACACATGCCGGAGGTAGTCGATGCCGGGCCCATCTTCTGGGTCAGCGGGGTCATGTCGCAACACTTCCTCGGGAGTCTCCACGTACCAATCCATGCGTGGGCGCTTGATGCCGACGGTGAACAGGTCAAAGGGGACCACTTCGTCGCGCCAACTTTTGAGTAGGGTGCGCTGGGGCCTCGACTCAATGAGAAACGTCTCTTTTGACCACGAGGGCGGATCACCAAGCGAGCAGAGGAGGGCCGAATGGGACCACATACCGCCCGTGGCCACGCGGATCAGCTCCGCAAAAATCTCTTTGGGGTCGTTATTTACCCGCAAGATCACATCGGTGATACGTAAGAACGGACCCGCGCTGTTGTCTTGCGGGACATACGTCAGCGGGTCCGATCCGACGCGTGTCGCACGAAAAGCCTTCGCCTTTCGTTCTGCCTGAGTGCGTAGCACTAGCTGTGTAGCAGCGTTGGCAGGACGGGTAGGTGCCGACGCCTCGCTCCCTTCTACAGGTGCAGCAGCAGGGACTCCCACGCTCTTTACTGCCGCGCTCGTCGGAACAGGCGTATCGTTCTCGACGGCTTCACCCTCTCGCGTGCCGTTGAATAAATCGCCCGCGTACCCCTGTGGGACCGCCACGGATAAAGCCGAAGGTTTGACCGCAAACCGGTACGTCACCATGACCTTTTCCAGATCGGTCGCCTCCTGGAGGCGCGCCCGGTTCTCTGGGCTCAGGTAGTCTGCAAGCGGCACATAGCTGCCGTCGAGGTCCATCGCCACGGCAGCCGGGACACGCAGCGAGAAGGAGCGATCTTGCGTGTAGTGAAACAGCACGTCGCTATACCAGAAGAGGTGGACGTCCAGCAGGCCATCGTTCACATAAGCCTCGGGAGCAACGTCCATGACATTTCCATAGTGACGGACGTTGTTGACCAGTATTTCCCTCGGTTGACCTTCCCAGGATGCATTACTCGACCATTGGATCTGAACGGGAATGTGATGGATACTGGGGAAGGTCTCCAGCCAGGTCAGGTAAAAGGCGAGTTGCCCATAACGCTGCCTGAAAGAGTCTGCCGTCCTCTGGATAACGGCGGCATCTAAACCCAGCCCAGCTGTGAGCAAGAAGTGGTCCCTGGTGGTGGGTCTACTCTTAGCCTCCTGCCGAAGTGTTTCCTGGGGAAAGCCCAGCTCTTGCACCTCAACGTAGCCAATGTCCGCCATGCGAGTAGTGCAATTGAGGAGCGCCTGTGCAGCATCGACGGGATGCTCAGGTAGGCTAATTTCATGCACCCACTGGTTGGCCGTACCGCCGGGAAGCGCGCCTACTGTACAGGCTCCCTGCGCCTTCGCCACCCCATTGACCACCTCATTGAGCGTTCCATCCCCTCCGAGGGAGATGACCCAACGGTAGCCATCCTGGGGAGCCTTCTGCGCCACCACCATGCCATGTCCAGCATACTCCGTCACTAATTGCGTGACATCCCACCTCTTCTCTAAAACATCAACAACACCGGCAACATATTTTTCTGCCTTCGGATGAATGACCAAACATGCTTTTTCCTTGTCCATGGCATCTCTCCTGGTTTCACATTCACTCTTGACCTTACTACGAGTATAACCGTCACCATTACACATTGCCATGACCGAAAAGGATTATTTCAAAGATTACTTTACCCCGCACACACATGCTACTAAAGTAACAGAGGCACAAAAACGCACAATGCTACTTTCGCATCATTGGTAATCAAAAACACAAAAGCAGCCAGGAGGGAAAGGAAACTCCGACGCCACCTCGGCATTTTCTTTCTTATATCACTGGAGTCGTCTGGTCATTGACGAGAAACCATTCATCGTCTTTTCTCGTAAAAACAAGACTCAGGTATTGCTGGCTATTATATGACGGACTATTAAGATTGACATCTTTATAGTCAACCTGTACCAGTGCGAAGCCCATTTCCGGTGTCTCAATGCTGCGCAGAAGTTTCATATCCATTTGCCAATCCGTGTCCGCGAACCAGGCAGCGTGCAGATTGGCGACGGCTGATCGTCCCTTGATAAAGGCTCCGTTCGGTATAATCATGACCACATCATCGTCAAAGGAGGCAGTTGAGAAAAGTTTATCCAGGTCCCTGTGTTTAATCGCATCGAAAATTGACTGCAACATCTCATCGAATTTCATGATCCTTCTCTCCTAATACATGTCGTACCTCTTTGCATATGTCCATGAGATTATAGCATAGTCTCACTTATGCAGGAAATTCTGGTGGTGGTGAATGCGACGATTAATACTGTGCCTGACATTAATCATCTTCGTGGCTGTATACCGTATTAGAACATTTGTTCCTTCACACACATAGTATACTCACATGTATTGGCCATACTTTTTTCTATTTTCAATTTACACCAGATTGGGGGATCTATTTCATGTCTAACCAACCACCAAACAACGAACCCTGGCAATCATCTCCACCTTATCAGAATGGAGGAGGGTGAAGCTATGACCTCTCAACATTCCCCAGGGCGACTTGCGATTGTGACAGGTGCAAGCCGCAGCCGGGGGATTGGCGCTGCCATATGTCTGGCATTGGCACAAGCAGGCGTCGATATCTTTTTCACGCATTGGAGTCCGTACGACCATCGCATGCCCTGGGGAGCGGAAGAGGACGAACCAGATCATTTGCAAAGACAGGTGCAGGCCCTGGGTGTGCGCTGTGAACACATGACGATTGACCTCGGGACAATAGATGCCCCTCTACGTATCATGCAAGCTGCCCAGGCACAATTGGGGCCTGCATCCATCCTGGTCAACAACGCCACCCATGATGATACCAGTGCCCCTTTTGACCAACTGGATGCCCCCACATTAGATGCCTATTATGCGGTGAACATGCGTGGGACCATGCTGCTGAGTATCGAGTTCGCACGCCGTTTCGTGTCGCCCTCGGGTGGGCGCATCATCAATCTGACTTCCGGGCAGGGTCGTGGAGCGATGCCAGGCAAATTAGCCTATGTCGCCACCAAGGGAGCCATCGAGGCCTTCACCATCACGCTGGCTGTAGAAATCGCGCCACGAGGAATCACGGTCAACGCGGTCGATCCTGGCCCCACCGATACGGGATGGATGACCGAAGAGGTGAAACGAGAACTCCTACCGCGCTTTCCTATGGGACGAATAGGACAGCCCGAAGATGTAGCTCGCCTGATCACCTTTTTGGCAAGTGAAGACGCTGGATGGATTACTGGTCAGATCATTCGCTCGACTGGCGGGTTCTGATAAAGCAGTTCCTCTATCCATGCGGAAAG
>MNIY01000046.1 GCA_001919995.1 Ktedonobacter sp. 13_1_20CM_4_53_11 | reverse complement strand
AATGGGTATGGAGAGGTACAACAGCCCTCTCTCTTTGCCCTGTCCGATAACAAGGGTGTATTGAATAAACCTTCTTCAATGGTCAAACTCGCGCATTGTTGTTGCCCTATCCCTGGTGACGGCATTGTCGGCGTCTTCAATCCCGGCAAGGGTATGATTGTGCATCGCAGCGATTGCCGCACCCTGCGCCGCTTAGGCGAGCAGGCGCGGGAACGCTTCGTAGAGGTCAATTGGTTGCAGATTGAGCCACAACATTACCTCACACCGATAACCATTGTGGCTCACGACCGCGCGGGACTTCTGCGCGACGTGGCGGCCGTAGTATCTGATGCGGGTATCAACATGACCTCAGTTACCTCCAACACCAATGCTTCGTCGCAAAAAGCAGTAATCACTGCCACACTGGAGATAGAGGCAATAGACCAGATCGATCGTATCTTTAAGCGCCTGCGCCAGGTCAAAAACGTTGTGAGCGTGTCTAGATCACTGGCAACCAGGCAAACACCAGCGTACCGCAGTATTGAATAAGCAAGAATAAGTCCAATGATACCAATGTCAATAGATAAAGAAACACTAACGCACAATCCATCTGGTGCAACCGCAGAACAACTGCTGGCAACAGTAAAACAATACATGGGAGACAATGAGGTTGAACAGGTCGCCCAGGCTATTCAGCTTGCGCAAGAAACGAGCGGAAGCGTGCGCGACCACCGCGTAGCCTCACTCCAGACACTACGCCAGATTTCTCCTTTAGAACATGCGTTGGCAGTGGCGACGATCCTGGCTCAAATGCGTATCGATGCTGTGGGAGTAGCAGCAGGGATGGTCTTTGAAGCTGTTGACGCCGAGCTCCTGCCGCTCGAGCGCGTCGAGCGGACACTTGGTATCCCTGTTGGACGCGTTGTAGGCAGTATGCTGCGACTGAACATTCTGGAGCGCAAGAAAAATGTGGGAGCCCAGCTCATTGCGCCCAATGCAGGTGAGGGAGAGAGCAATCGCGACCAGAAGAAGCGGCGTGTGCGAGAAGCTTTGCGCCGCCAGCAGGCAGAAACCGTGCGCAAAATGTTTATCGGTATGGCCGAGGACCCGCGCGTGGTTCTGCTCAAACTGGCATATCGCCTGCATGCCATGCGTCTTAGTACTCAAAAAGGACATCTTTCGTTATCCACAGCTTCCGACCAGCAAGAAAAGCTGGCCATGGCTCTGGAAACACGTGAGATCTATGCGCCGCTGGCCGGTCGCCTGGGTATGTCGCGCGTCGAGTCCGAATTGGAAGACCTGGCCTTTGAAGTATTGGAACCAGACAAATACGCCTGGATCAAGTCCCAGGTTGAGACGGAGAGCAAACAGTGGAGCTCATACGTCGAGCGCGTCTGTACCATGCTGGACAACGAAATGGCTTCTATTGGCTTGAAGGCACAGGTATCCGGCCGCGTCAAGCATCTCTATAGCTTCTACGAGAAACTGCATCGCAATAATAGTGAGTATCAACAGCTTGGAGATATGCAGTCAGCCCTGGATACCAGCCAGATTCATGACCTGATAGCTTTCCGCATCCTGGTGGAAACCACACCCGATTGCTACGTCGCGCTTGGTCACGTACATAGCCTCTGGAAGCCGAAGGAGGGGCGTATCAAGGACTTCATTGCCAATCCCAAGCCCAACGGCTACAGTGCTCTCCATACGACCGTCTTCTGCCTGGACGACCAGCTGGTAGAGATACAGATCCGTACAGACGCCATGCACGAAATGGCGGAATACGGTGTCGCCATGCACTGGCACTATAAAGATGTCGGAGATCGAGCTTCAGCCTCGGCTAAAGAGCTCCTCTCCTGGCTGCGTCAGCTGGCGGAGTGGCAGCGCGACCTCCGTTCCACCAGCACCAGCGATGCCGAGTTTGTTGAAGCAATCAAAGACGATATCTTTGAAGAGCAGATCTTCGTGTTCACCCCTAAGGGCGAGGTCAAAGATTTACCCGTCGGTTCAACACCGCTCGATTTCGCCTACCGCATCCACTCGAAAGTGGGAGACAGGTGCGCCGGGGCACGCATCATCACGGAGAGCACTTACGGCAATACGGAGGGTGATCGCCTGGTAACCCGCATGGTGCCGCTGGACTACGAACTGAAAAGCGGCGAAATCGTTGATATCGTTACCAACCGCACGGCCCATCCGACCCGCGACTGGCTCAACTTTGCCCGTACAGCCGGTGCTCGCAGCAAAATTCGTCGCTACCTGAAGACCCACGAGCGCGATATCAATATCCAGATTGGGCGCGAACGTCTTGACCGCGAGCTCAAAGTCATGGGTGTGGCGCGCGGCGTCGAGGCCCTGACCGAGGACATAGAGAACTGGTTGTCAAACGAGTACAACGGTAAATCGTTTGAAGACCTGCTCGCGGCCATCGGAGGCGATGAGATACGTCAGCATGCCGTTGCCGTGAAACTGATTGACCGCTGGCAACAGATTCGTGAGCAGCGCGAGGGGAAAGAAACGAAAGAGGAAGATGATACCTTACCTCTACTACCTACTGCTCCCAAGCAGGGATCATCGGCCCACCTGCAAGTGGCGGGCGTCAGTGGGCTGCTGACGACCCTCGCCAACTGCTGCTGCCCATTGCCTGGCGACGAGATTGTGGGCTTTATCAGTCGCGGCAAAGGAGCAGTAGTCCACCGCGCCGATTGCAAAAATATTGGCCGCTACCGCGAGCGCGAGCGAGAACGCCTCGTTTCTGTGAGTTGGGTGAGTATGGGAAAGCAGCGCTATCTTGCACCTATCCTGATCACGGCCCATGACCGCTCAGGACTGATTCGCGATATTGCCAGCGTTGTTTCTGAAGTCGGCGTCAATATGACATCGGTCACTACCAACGTGAGCAGCGACCGGGAGAGAGCTCTCATCAACACCACCCTGGAGATCGATGGTTTGGACCAGCTCAATCGCGTCTTCGCAAAACTCGAGAAAGTCAAAGACGTGCGCCAGGTCGAACGTGACCTCGGCAAAAAAAAGAAAAAATAGATACTCCCCACCAGGGCGACCGCAAGAGTCGCCCTGGTGGGGAGTATCTATTTTTGTAGTATCTATTTATCCGCGTAACCGTTCTAAGACGGGGGGTTGACGAAGTTTCGCCAATGCGCCAGCCTCAATCTGGCGCACTCGCTCGCGAGTAATACCCAGTTCACGCCCAACCTGTTCCAGCGGATGAGCCTGTCCATTGCCCAGCCCAAAGCGCAACTGCAATACCAGTCGCTCGCGTGGGGTAAGCACCGACTCCAGCACGCGCTGAACTTCATCCTTCAGCGTCTGTGTCGTGGCAATATCTTCGGGAGTGGCCGATTCCGTATCGGCAAGTACATCCCCAAGCTCTTGCTCTTCATCCTCACCCACAGGCAATTCCAGGGAAACCGGAGCACCAGGAGCCGATTGAAGCTCTATCATACGCAGAGGATCTAATCCTGTAGCATCTGCCAGTTCCTGTTCTGTAGGTTCGCGTCCCAGTTCCTGCAATAACCGCTGGCGCTCACGCCGGATACGATTCAGCGCCGTATTGACATAGACGGGCAAACGAATTGTCCGTCCCTTATCCGCAACTGCGCGGCTAATTGCCTGACGAATCCACCAGGTCGCGTGGGTAGAAAAACGGTGACCACGCCGCCAGTCATAACGCTGTACAGCACGGATCAAGCCAATATTTCCTTCCTGAATCAAATCAAGTAACGTCAATCCGCGACCAACATACCGTTTGGCAATACTCACCACTAAACGAAGATTCGCTAAGATAAATTGCTTCATCGCGTCACGATCACCCATCTCGATGCGCTTGGCCAGCTCGATCTCGCGTTCATGCGTAATCATTGGCACCCGCCCAATCTCACGTAGATAGGTCATCACAGCATCCGACTCACCAGCATCAGTATTGCTGACACTATTCTCATCCTGGTCTTCTGAGCGGCGACGACGTACAACAGGGCGCCGCGCTGGCGTCCCTTCGTCAGCGGCTATCGATGGAAGTGCGAGAATAGAGACAGCCTCAAGTTCGGGTGAGCCTTGTATCTGAGTCAGGTCTTCATGCATAGCAGACATTTCTTCCAACTCAAGGGAGACCGGTTCAAGGCTGTTGATGTCCTCTTCCATCTCCTGCTCATCTTTATCTTGCCCCTCCTCTACATCGTCCTCAATGGTATATTCAAGATCTTTGTTGAGCAACTGTTCGACAATATCAAACGGCTGCTCTTGATCTGGTTTCGTGTTGGTATCAGCATCCAAGGTTAGCGTCGTCCCCGTCATGGCACGCTGTTCTAGGTCAATCATTCTGCGCCCTCCATGAAAGTACCTGATAAATCTTAAACAGCAAGATATATGTTTCGTCGTCCGGCCCTACACTCAAGGAAAGTGATCCTTAGATCGAACGCCTGGTCCGAGTATCGAGTGGGAGGAAGTCTAAGACGTGTCAATTTCTTTCTATCTCTAAAAACAAAACCAGGCAACAAAATATTCCTTCACACTTCTAATTATACCGTATGTTACCCCTTTCGTTCTAGTCCCCCAGGCCGGGTTTTAGATCGACTCTGTAAAGTCGTATATATTAAATACGTCTCAACCCGTCTCAAGGTGGCAATTGTCTCTAATGGGGAATGCGAAACCCGCCTCACAAGGATACACTTCTATACGAGTATCTTTGCGAGGCGGGCTCTAACTCTATGTACATTCGTTGACCCTCTTGTCTTGCTATCTTCTTGACGTTATGTGGCCTCTACTCTAGAATAACAGAATGAAGAGATTTTCGCAATCCTTAGAAGTTACAATTAAACGCATTGACATAAGTTTACCATTACCTACCTATGCCACCGCTGGCTCCGTAGGTTTCGACCTTCTCTGTCGAGAGGATACCGGGATCGCCCCACGCACACTGGGACGAATTCCAGCCAATGTTATTGTGCAGACCCCCCCGGGCTACATGTTGCTGGTTACACTGCGCAGCAGTACCCCGCGGCGCAAAGGCCTGCTCGTTCCACACGGCGTCGGTATCATCGATCAAGACTACTGTGGTGAGGGCGACGAAATCATGCTGCAAGTTTACAATTTCCTCGACGAAGCTGTCACCGTCCAGCGCGGTGAGCGTATCGCCCAGGGCATGTTCGTGCCCATCATGCAGGTGAATTGGAACGAGGTCGACGAGGTAGGCAAGGGTCGTGGCGGCTTCGGAAGCACAGGTGCATAATGCCAGAAACAGACTATTACGCCGTCCTTGACGTGTCACCGTCAGCGACACAAAGTGAAATCAAACGTTCCTATCGTCGCCTTGCCCGCAAATACCACCCCGATCTCAACCAGCAGGCGCGCGATCAACATATCAAGCTCCTCAACGAAGCCTATAAAACCCTGAGCGATCCCGCCCGGCGTGCTACCTATGACCAGCAGCGCCTCATCGATGCCAGCCGGCGCAAAGCTGCCCGGGAGGCGCTGCGCCAACAGCAAGAGCTGGCCAAACAAGAGCCCCGCATGACCTGGATCGAAGGCATATTCGGCTTCATCAAAGAGTTGCGCAGAGAACTACGCGAGCCATAGAGAAAGAGCTACAACATCTCCACAATCTCTCGTAACAAATCCACCATCCCCCCGACCTCCTGCACCACTATATCCGCGTGCTCCAGCAACACAGGCAAAGTGTCGGCGTGCTGCACGACAATCGACAGGCCCGCCACCACCTTCTTCTCTTTCCGCAGCCGCTCCACCTCCAGCACGGCATCCAGGTCGGTCTGATCATCGCCCGCGAACACAACGCCCTGCACCTGGAAATGCTCTACGAAGCTCCGCAGCGCCTGCCCCTTATTTACCGCCAGGGGCGCCAGCACCTCCACCATCTTCTTCCCCTCCCTCAGCCGCATATTCACCTGCCGCGCCGGCTCCTCCAGGATCGCCAGGATATCCCGCCGCGCCTGTTCTTGATCAGCGGAGAGGCGGTAATGCAGCGTCCCTCCCACCCGCTTCCGCTGTACATAGACCCCCGGCAAACGAGGTAGCTGCTGCTCGACCAGGTCAAGCAGGTATGTACCAGGCTCGATATACTGCAAAGCCTGCGGCACAACCTGCACGGTGTGGAGCGAGGGTCTGCCCTCGCTCCATTCCAGCCCATGCGTACCAATATACGTTAAACCCTCCACGTTGACCATCCTCGCCCCATCCACGATCTCCCGTCCTGTCATAATAGCCACGTGCGCGCGCTCCCTTGCCCGCTCCAACAGTGGCACAACCCCAGTATAGAGCCGCGCCTCGTCAGAGGTTGGCGCTATCGGGCTGAGCGTACCATCGATATCGAAAACCAGGCCCAGGGGACGTTGAGCAAGCACATTTTTCAGATCGCTTAATGCTGGCATGTAGTTTAACGTGTCTTTCTTTATGATAGAGCAACAAAGCCATAAAATTTCTTTAGATATATATCCGCCTCTAGTGCGATTATAGCATGGGTTTCTTTTTGCAACAACCAAGTACACTGGATGATCACCACCTGCCCCCAATTCTAGCACCCCGTTAGACCAGCGTGATATAATAACTTAACCACTCTATTGAAAGGGTGGGTACCCGGCACAACACGCGTACCCGCACAGATGTGACGATGTTTCGTAAAATTTTGATAGCGAATCGTGGTGAAATCGCCTTGCGAGTCATCCGCGCTTGTCGCGAGATGGGCATCCCAAGCATCATAGCCCACTCAGAAGCTGATCGCGATTCTCTTCCCGTACAACTAGCCGACGAACATATCTGTATCGGACCGGGTCCCAGCGGCAAAAGTTATCTCAACATCCCTAATATCATCAGCGCCGCGCTCATCTCTGGTGCCGACGCCATTCATCCCGGCTATGGTTTTCTCTCAGAAAACACCAGCTTTGCTGAAATCTGCTCAGATGTCCAGATCACCTTCATTGGCCCTCCCGTCTCTGTTATGTCAATTATGGGAGACAAGGTTGATGCGCGTATGACAATGACCGAAATGGGACTTCCCACGCTCCCTGGCACTCCCGTGCTGCGCACACTCTCCGAAGCAATCGAGGCCGCCCAAGAGATCGGTTTTCCCTTGATGCTCAAGGCTGCAGCCGGTGGTGGCGGTCGTGGTATACGCCTGGTAAAACGTCCAGACGATTTCGAACGTGTCTTTACTGTAGCCCAAAATGAAGTGCGCGAAGCCTTTCACGACGATGGGCTGTATCTCGAATGCTATCTTGAGCGTGCTCGCCACATAGAAATTCAGGTCCTGGTCGACAATTTCGGGCACGGCGTCCACCTTGGTGAACGCAACTGTTCCTGCCAGAGGCGCAATCAAAAACTTCTTGAAGAGTCGCCCAGTCCAGCCTTACCGCCAGAGCTGCGCTACGAAATGGGCATGAAGGCGATCCGCGCTGTACAGGCCATCGGATATCGTAACGCCGGGACGCTCGAATTTCTGGTAGATGAAGACAATCACTATTTTTTTATGGAGATGAACACACGCCTGCAGGTCGAACACCCGGTGACAGAATTGGTGACCAGTACCGACCTCGTCAAGGAGCAGATCCGTATCGCGGCCGGCTTGCCACTCCATCTTCAACAAAAGCATATTCACTTTCATGGCCACGCCATCGAATGCCGTATCACCGCCGAGGATGCCGAGTTGGATTTCCGCCCGCAGACAGGGACAATAGAGCGCTATCTACCTCCCGGTGGGCCCGGTGTGCGCGTTGACAGCCATCTCTACGCTGGCTACCACGTGCCGCCACACTATGACTCGCTGCTGGCAAAACTGATTGTCTGGTCAGAAACACGCGAAGCAGCCATCGCGCGTATGCAGCGCGCACTTGACGAATTCATCATCGAAGGTATCGTCACAACGATACCATTTCACCAAAAACTACTCAAAAACGAAGGCTTCATTCGCGGCGAAACTTACACCAGTTTCATTGAAGAGGAAGCCGACGCTTTAGGAATAAAAACACACGTATGACTCATTCAGTGGAGGTGACAATATGACTCGTGTAGTTGTAACCGGCTTAGGATTGGTTACCTCGTTGGGTAATGATCTGGCCACTTCGTGGGAGGCTCTTTGCCAGGGAAAATCCGGCGTCGCAGAGATTACTGGCTATGATCACAGCAAGTATCGCGTCCACTTTGGCGCTCAGGTCAAAGATTTCGACCCCCTTCTTTATATGGACAAAAAAGAGGTACGACGTAACGATCCCTATGAGCATATAGCCATCGCCACCGCTAAACAGGCCCTTGCCCAGTCTGGCCTGCACATCAACGATGAAAACGCCGATGACATTGGCGTCTACATCGGCAGCGGTATTGGAGGACTGGTGACCCTCCACGATCAATTCCAGGTTCTCTTCGAAAAGGGACCTGAGCGTATCAGCCCGTTCTTTATCAATATGATGATCATCGATGGCGCGCCCGGCATTGTCTCTATCTTGACCGGGGCAAAAGGTCCAAACTGGGCAGCCGTCTCCGCCTGTGCCACCAGCGCCAATACGATAGGAGAAGCCTGGGAAACCATTCGCCGCGGCGACGCTAGAGCGATGATCGCGGGCGGCTCGGAGCGCGGCATTACTCCCATAGCCATGGCCGCCTTCGACAATATGCACGCCCTCTCTCGCCGCAACGACGATCCCCAGGGGGCCAGCCGTCCCTTCGATGCTACACGCGACGGCTTTGTGATGGGCGAAGGGGCCGGCATGCTGATCCTGGAAGACCTGGATTTCGCTAAAGCAAGGGGCGCCACCATCCTCGCGGAAATGGTGGGGTATGCATCAACCGGCGATGCACACCACGTCACCGAACCGGCGCCTGGCGGCACCGGCCTCGTACGCGCCATGCGTCGTGCTCTGGAAAAAGCTAATCTTCGTCCCGACCAGGTGGACTATATCAATGCTCATGGCACCTCGACTCCATTCAATGACCGGACGGAAACACAGGCCATCAAGTCCCTTTTCGGCGACCACGCCTACCGCCTGGCC
>MNIY01000189.1 GCA_001919995.1 Ktedonobacter sp. 13_1_20CM_4_53_11 | reverse complement strand
TCATAACGCAACGCTTCAAAGAGATCGCGAAGTTGGTGATATACCTCGAAGGTGAGGGCATTCATGACCTGGGGGCGGTTGAAGGTCAGGGTCGCGACGCCTTCGCTCACTTCGTACAGAAATTCATAAGCCATAGCAGACCTCTTTCACACCTATCACTGCTCGTGGGCTGTCCATCACTGGCAACGCTTGTCGGCCCCTCGATTTCTCTCAGGACATCACACTACCGCCATCGATGTTGATTGCCTGCCCGGTAATACCTCTACTGCTCTCCTGCGCCAGAAAGACGGCGACTGCGGCTACCTCGTCTGCTTCGATCAAACGCCGCTGTGGGCTGGTCTTTTCCAGGGCTTCTCGAGCCTGCGCTTCCGTCATGCCAGTGCGTGCCTTAATATTGCTGATGCTTGCATCGGTCATCGGTGTGTTGACATAGCCGGGGCAGATGGCGTTAACGGTGATGTTGTATGGTAAAAGTTCCACGGCCAATGCGCGTGTCAGACCAAGCGCGCCATGCTTGGCCGCGGTATAAGCCGCGATATATTGACCACCGACACGAGAGGCAATCGAGGCAATATTGATGATGCGACCGCTACGCTGGTCTATCAGCATCGGTACAAAAGCCTTGGTTACATAGTAGATGCTGGTCAGGTTGACCGCCAACATGCGCTGCCAGAGTTCATCGGGATGATTCAGGAATTTGTGGCTTCCCGCATTACCGGCGTTATTGACCAGGATATCTATCCCACCTAATCCCTCGGTGACCACCGTCATCATTTGTTGAACCTGCTCTGGAACAGTCACATCACAGGTAACCCCTACACCCTGTCGACCGGTGGCCCGGATTTCAGCGACCAGCGCCTCAATGTCGTTGGCTGTCCTGGCGCTGACGGCTACGTCAGCCCCGGCCTCGGCAAGGGCCAGGGCTATGCAGCGACCAATGCCCCGTCCCGCACCGGTCACGACCGCTCGCTTTCCCACAAGTGTGGTTTTGTCGCTATTTGTCATAAAATGCTATCCTCTCTTCATTGCAGGTAGTGCGTGACTCTTAATGGACATCTACTGCTCCTTGTGGCTCTCGCTAAAGAAGGGAGGTGTGTCCCTCCCTCCTGTTCTATCCGTTTCGAAGTGGTATGTCCATAATGCATAGATCCGCGCGGCCAGCAGCCAGAATAGTGTTGACCTCATTGCTTGTAGTGAGGTATCCGCCGACCATCGTAGGAATGTTTGCCTCGTTGCGCACCTGCTCGCTTAACTGCGTCAGAAAACCACGGCCATAGGCGGGTTCGCTCTCAATTGTCGTCTGGCCTGCCTTCACCTCAAGTATATCACACCCGTGCTTCTTCAGTAACCTTGCGTAGATCACTGCATCTTCAACTCCAGTGCCTCCCCTGGCGTAATCAGTGACGCTCAGCGCTACCGATAGAGGCTTGTTGGTGGGCCACACGTCGCGTACAGCGTCAAACACCTCTAATGGGAAACGCATGCGTCCCTCCAGATCACCTCCATACTCATCACAGCGCAGATTGGTTAGAGGAGAGAGGAAGCTGGCCAGCAGATAGCCGTGCGCGAAGTTCAACTGGAGCAGGTCAACCCCCGCTCTCTCTGCTATGCTGGCGGCACGGACGAAATCATTGTGCACGATCTCTCTGTCGCTTCGGCTCATCTCTCTGGGTACCTGGCTGTGCGGCGTATAAGGGAGCGCAGAGGCAGAGATAAGTGGCCAGGAACCCTGGCGCAGCGGTCGATCCAGCCCCTCTGCTCTTGATTGAGTTGCGCCACGTCGCCCGGCATGATTTAGCTGGATCGCTATTTTTGCCGTTGTCTTGTCATGAATGGCTCGCACAATCTTTGCCCACGCAGTTATATACCTGGTGTCGTACATCCCGGCGCAGTTTGGCGTGATGCGCCCCTCGGCAGAGACTGCGACTGGTCCACTCATCACTAACCCTGCTCCGCTGAGCCCGCAATTTTTGATACGGGCCAGGTATTCATCGTTCGCTGTCCCATCCTGCTCGCACGTCTCCTGGGCGCCAGGAGACGAAACGATGCGATTCGCTAGAGTAAGTGTGCGTAACTCGATTGGTGTAAACATCGGCGGTGGCGCAAAGCTGGTGCGTCTCTTGCCAGCTTGTTGGCCAAACCATCGATCAACCGCGTCTCCAAAACGGGGATCGCGCAGTCTGAGGTCATCGTAGGAGATTCTGCCACTGCGGGTGAGCAACTGGAAGGTAAACTGCATTGGCTCAAGCCCCAGGTAGCGCTTGATTGTCTCGAAGTACTCCTGGCTTACCTGGGCAGCTTTTTGAAATATCTCGACAACTGGCTTGCGCTCGAGTTCGTACTCATTGAGGGCATCCTCGAGGTTGGGTTGTCGTTCAAGGGCCGTTGCCAGGGCAATGGCATCCTCCATCGCGAGCTTTGTGCCTGAACCGATAGAAAAGTGCGCGGTATGCACAGCATCACCAAGTAAGACGATATTCTGATAATGCCAGCTTTCAGTCTTCAGTGTGGGGAAGTTAATCCACCTGGAGTTATTCGATAAGAGCGGGGCCCCACCCAGGTCCTTGGCAAAGAGCTGATGGCAATAAGCGAGGCTTTGCTCCTCATTTGCACTATCCAGCCCCGCGTTCAACCATGTCGCTTCGTCGCATTCGACGATGAAGGTGCTGGTGGTACCGCTCGACGGGTAGGCATGCACCTGGAAGAGGCCGTGTTCGTTCTCTCGAAAAATAAAAGTAAAAGCGTCAAGTACTTTCTGTGCGCCCAGCCAGATATACCGTGCTTTGCCCGGTTCCACCCTTGATTTGAAATGGTTCGCGTAGATCTTGCGTACAATACTGTTGACACCGTCAGCGGCGATCAGCAAATCATAGCTGCCCAGGTCAGCAAGATCGTGTATTTCTTGCTTGAAAACCAGGTTAATACCCACTTCTTTACAACGTCTTTGCAGAATGTTGAGCAAGTCCTTCCGCGCGATACTGGCGATGACATGACCGCCGCAACGGATGATTGCTTCCCGGTAATGCACATCGATAGCATCCCAGATGACAAATCGATTGGTGATTTGCTCGTAGCTTCTATAATCGGCTCTCTGAAATGAAGCCAGCGTGCGATCGGAAAAGACGACTCCCCAACCATATGTTACATCAGCTGCGTTGCGTTCGATGATCGTAATGTCGTGCGAGGGGCTCGCCTTTTTGATGAGCAGGCCAGCATAAAGACCTGCTGGCCCGGCGCCAAGTATGATGATCTTCACGATGGTCTCCTCTTGCCTGTTCAATCCGTAGTATAGTTGAAATCCCTGCCCAGGCCCCTGAGAATATCGGCCATTTGATCAAGCTGGGCAATATCGGGCACCGTCGGGAAGAGGACTAACTCATCACATCCAGCCTCTTCATAGCCTCGCATGAACTGGGCGATTGCCTGGGGGCTGGTGAGGAGGCCAGCGGCAATTCTCTCGGCGAACGGGCCTGTGAAAGCGTAATAATCCCTTAAATAGTGCGCTCCAGCCTCCTCTATATCATCATTGCCAAGGGCGAAGTACCCCTGCGCCCAGAGTTGTGGCCTGCCGGGGCGTCCAGCATCGCACCAGGCCGCTCGTGCTTTGTCGGCGGCACGGGCAAATGCCTTAGGAGGCCCGCCACCGTGTACATAACCATCAGCATAACGTGCTACTCGGGCAAATCCTTGGTCGCTCAGCCCACCGATGAGCAGCTCTGGCCCCCTGGCGCGAGCTGTTTTTGGACTGAGAGATCCCTCTTCCCATAGCGAACGCAGTGTAGCAAGTTGTTCCGTGAGCCGCTTTCCCCGCGTTCGATAGTCGATCCCCGCGGCATCATAATCTTCTTTACGAGCTCCTACCGCCAGCCCTAATACCAACCGGCCACCTGAGAGAGCGTCAATAGAGGCCGCCACCTTGGCCAACAGAGCGTTGTTGTGCAGTGGTCCTATGACGATGGTTGTTGCTAGCAAAACCCGCTGCGTGACGGCAGCTGCGGCTGCCAGGACGGTGAGAGGCTCATAGTTACCATAAACGAGCCTATCGATCACTCCCAGGCTTGAAAACGGGCCTGCATCGACCCGCCTTGCCCATTCGATCACAAGTTGTCCATCCGTACCTGCAATACCTGTGGGTAGCCCGACTCCGACTCTCATAGGCGCAACCCCCTTGTCGCTTTGCCTTATCGCGTTCTATTTCTCTTGTGGGAAAAGTATGTCACATAGCCGCCGATAACTCAAGAGTGCGTATGATAATGACTTTTAACAAGATCATCCAGACAGCAGTAGGAGCCGATTTATCGCGCTCACCGCCGACTGATCGGCCTGCGGGAGATGGTCCGATATCCCGATGAAAAAGAACCTGCAAAAGCCGGTGCAATAACTGGCATTTGCAGGTTCTTTGGGCTCATCCTACGACCTTAATCGTACTCAGTGTAGCGTCTCCTTCTCATGTTCCTCATAAACGTGCGGAAGAAGAAGAGACCTCCTAACATAAACAACAATCGCCTTACCATGCTTATTTTACCTCCATTTCATGTAACCACTGACTTCTATTGCCTCCTGTCAGCTAGATGTTTGCTGATCATGGTTACTATACTATTATACGATTGTCATCTGGGAGAGTTACGTAGTGTCTGGTGGAAACGTATCCTTTGCTAAGGATCGAGATTGCGATAGTCGAAATAAAGTGAGTGAGATGTCTCCCACCACCCTTGACCTTCCTCCGCTGAAAGGCGCAGACGCAGTGCAAGCGCTGCTACGTTGAGAAGTGCATTTGCCCGACAGCGGTGTGGGCCAGCAGTTTTTGGGCGTTGCGCCACATCAGCTTTTCCCGTACCTCTGGCGTGAAGTAGGTGAGAGGTTCAAAGTCTTTGAGCCAGCGTTGGGGCGTAATAAAGGGATAGTCGGAGCCAAATAAAAAGCGATCTTGTAAGCGGGTGGCAGCTTCACGCAGCAGCGTTTCCGGAATGCGTTTTGGTACCCACCCGGAGAGATCATTAAAGACGTTGGTCTTATGCTGCATTGAGGCAATCATCTCCTCATGCCAGGGCCAGGAGGGATGAGCGCCGATAATCGTTAAACCAGGAAAATCGGCGGCCAGGGCATCCAGGTAGATCGGGCGGGTATAGTCGAGCTTGATGCCCATACCCCCGGGCGTTCCGGCTCCCAGTCCATTCGTGCCGGTATGAAAGAGCGCGGGGATCTCCAGTTCTTGAATTTTTTCCATTAAAGGGTAAAAGGAAGGATCATTGGGATAGAACGCCTGCACACCCGGATGGAACTTCGCCCCTGCCAGCCCAAGGTCTTTCACGGCCCGTTCGATTTCCTTGATGGCGGCTTTCCCCTTGTGCGGGTCAACACTGGCAAAGCCGATAAATTGCTGCGGGTAGCGCTGCACGATCGCAGCAATATAATCGTTCCCCAGGGGTGGCAAACCTGTGGCAGTTTCCGCGTCCCAGGCAAGCAAGACACCGATCATATCGAGTTCCACATAATCGGCGGCTATCTGCTCGATATCCTTCAGCTTGACCTCGGTACGGAAGAAGCGCTCGGCGGCCGCGGCATACGGACCCAGCGTGACCTGCATAAACTCCGTCGTCGGCAGGTGGACATGAAAGTCGATGGCGCGTGGCATGGCATGATCCTCCCAAAGAGATAGTTGAACATGGCTTCGTGACTGTGGTGTTTTATAGTATTATAGTCTCGCTTGCACCCGTGATGTCCAGACTCCGATCCATTAGCTGTAGGCGACTGGGAGGAAAGATGCTCTGGTTCTAGAATGCACTGCTCTATAACATTACTTACCCTGCACAGGCATAGCCTACTTGGGCATGAATGCAACTATTCATTGACATGCCCTCGTCCTGCTTCTATACTAAGTACAAAAGGGACAAAGCAAGGAGAAGCACCTCCCATGTCATTTACCGCAGATGAATTACAGTCCTTCAATGATATTTTAGATAAGAAGCTCAGTGTGCACCGCCTCGAAATGGAACGTGTTTTTGATCAACGCTTACAAACTCTCCGCCGCGAATTAGATCGCCGTCTTAGTATCTTCCAACAAGAAATCATTCAAACCCTGACCCAGCGCCAGTCTGAACAGCAAAGAGGCCTGCAAAACGCGCTTAACCAGAAACTCAATACCCAACAACTGAACATCTCCCAGGCAGTCGACAACGAATTTCGGCAGCGGCAGCAACAACAACTACCACAAATTGAGAGCCTGGTAGATCGCGCACTTGCGGCACAACTCCTTGCTATTGAAGAACTCCTCAACCAGCGATTTTCTACGCAGACCCTTGAAGAATCAGGCGTACAGATCCCTGAACGTCCTCCACATTTTGAGGCAATCGAAGTCCAGACCGAGCTGCCTTGGGAGGACCTGATCGACATCATTGGCAAAGCGCTGGATGAGCGCTTTGCCAGGCTCAGCGAAACGAACCAGGCCACTATGAGAAATTGGGAACAGTATCTCTCTGCGCAACTCCGTTCCTTGCAAACTCAGCTACAAGATAGAGCTCTACAGATCAGGCAAACACAGGCATATAGTGGTAACCTGACCAGTATGCAGGAAGTCTTTCAAAGCATCGAACAACTTGAGCGTATCATTGAGTCTATGCAGGTAGCAATGACCGCAAATCACGCTCTCCTTTCTAATCGTCTCTACCATCACCAGCAGTTACCACTAGAGCGAGCACATCCAGGCTCCCGTCCTCCAACCCCTTCAGCGTCTCCTGACAACACACACACCGGTGACCCGCTCTCACAACCTGAAGGACACCAGCGGAATTAAGATTTCTCACATAAATCAGCCGCGATGCGTTATAATATCAGCAGTGAACTGCCGTGTGTTTACTCCGGCAACTTATCTGAATTCATCTATCTCAAACATTAATCTTTGATCAAGGAGTCCGTGCATGCCAATCGAAAAACGTTTACCTGAAGCTGAACCTGTTCCCCCCATGTTCAATCTTGGTTTGGAAGTCTTTGATAAAGAGGGAAAAAAACTCGGAAAGATACAGGCTCGTTTCAGTCGTTACATCCTTGTTGAGCGTGGTGGCCTTTTTGTGAAAGCGTACTATGTCCCTCATAGTGCTATCAGTAACTATGATGGCAAAGCTTTACATCTTTCATACAGTGAAGAGGATTTACGCACCAGGGGATTTAATCGAGTCCCCGATGACCTGTATATCGAATCGCCAGAACCGGGCATAACTGACCTCAGTGGTGTAGCACAGTTTTCGCGTGGCCCCCTATCACCTGCACAAACCGGCCACTATAATTTTGGCAAACACTATCCAGGTATCAACACCGATGCCAGCGGCTCGTATCACCGTGATGAGGTGGTTCCTCAGCCACAAAAATATGTCGGGGAGAGCACAACGATTTACACCACTGATCTACCAATCGAGCCACGCGATATCAGTCCAGATTAAAATACTGGCACCAACAAGATTCATTGCCGCCCTCTGTTGAGCTCAACAGAGGGCGCGGTTGGTATTTTACAAATGATGATGTAATTGATCATCAGTATTCTTTTGAGGCGTCGAGGTTTGCACGCCACAGTTGCTCAAGTGTTTTCAGGTCATCCATAAATTCTGCCTGGCTCTGTTCGGGCTTTTGTTCAAGTTCCTCAAGCACTTCAAGCGTAAACGCTTGAGCTCCCAACTCATCCCAATCCTTTTGCAGTTGGGGATGAACAGTGGAGCCCGCAGTGACCGCAAATTGAAAGCGGTTTTGCACGCTCTTCAGGTTAGCGGCATGGCCTAAAAAATAATGTGCTGCGACACAGACATGGGTGCTGTAAGTCTCGCCTTGCGATCAGATCAGCCAGTTGACGATAGTCTCGCATCTGTCGGGGTCATGGGTCAAGCCAACGCTCAGAGCCCACAACCAATAGTCCACGCAGCGGACAAGCGTCCAAGAGCGAGCCCGAACAGGATCTAATGTAGCTGCCTCGATCAACATACGGAAATGGCGATCCAGACCTCCTTTCGCTTCGATGTCCTCCAGACGACACCACAGCAGTTGCGCGATCCCAAACTCCGGATCTCCGATGACCACCTTTGGGTCCACGACGAGCCAGGGCTCCCGCTTCCCCCTGAGCACGTCAGCATAGTGCAGATCGTAGTTGACCAGCAGGTTTCCGCACGATGTCCCCAGCTGCACTGCTAGCTCGCACGCTTGTTCTACCCAACGCTGGGGCATCGGACGACCATACTGCTCCCAACGTTGGGGAAGAGTGTGGCAGAGGTCCTGCGTCACGAGCCTGAGCGAACGGAAGTCAGATGGGACCGGGATAGAAAGGCGACGGAGCAAACGGCTGGCTACCTCGACCGCCTCCACGATCTCTACATCGTTCAGTGAGCGTCGGTGATCCAGCCGCTCCAACAGCAATGCCCATAGAGCTGGCTGCGAGGCAAGCAACCGCACTGCACCTTGCCCATTCCAGGCTGCGAGAGCCATCGCCTCCGAGGAGGCGGCTTCGTCGGTCCAGGACACTTTGAGCACACAAGGCTCCTCGACGCGGCGAACGGGGATGACTAGGCCGAGATATCCATGCATTACAGGGCCATCTCTCCTCAGATTCCAGTGCTGGCAAAGGTCCTCGACTAGACCAGGAAGTGCATGAATCCACTTGCGACCAGCATCCCCTTCTCTGATCACGGTCGCGGTGGTAAAGGCTTGAGGAACTGTGATTATCGTCTTTCTTCCTTTGGCTGTGGCTTGCGCGGCACCTGGAAGTGATAGAGCTCGCGATTGAGCGTTAGCAGACGGCCACACGTCGCCCGGGAGAGCTTAATTCCCATCTGTTCAAGCACAGCGCTTACCCGATAGGCACCGATCAGGGGATTTTCTGCCAGCTAAGATAGTCACCCCTATTTGATAAAAAGCGACCCGAACTCCGAACTTGACAGGGCCTCGGTGTTCATCCTCACGTAGGTGCCACTCTCAAGTAACTCCTGAGCGATCGCCCGCAAATGCCCGAGC
>MNIY01000181.1 GCA_001919995.1 Ktedonobacter sp. 13_1_20CM_4_53_11 | reverse complement strand
CTCCGATGAGGTGGCATAAAGATCGACAATTCCCAGGTCAACATTCAGCAGCGGTTCGATGGCAGCAACCGTACAATAAGGCACGTAAGCTGCGCTATATCCACCCTCCTGCAGCATGACCAACCGCCCATCACAGGCTTCATTCGCTAGCTCAACCATATAAACGGATAACTGGCGAAATCCTTCCATTGTTACCATCATTTGCGCTAGTGGATCAAGCCAGTTCGCGTCCTGTCCTGCTGAGATAATGATCAACTGAGGGCGGAATTGTAATCCGATAGGGACCACGAGTTGCTCAAAGGCAGCACGATATCCTCTATCCCCCGTTCCAGCTGGCAAGGGGATATTCACTGTATAGCCTGCACCCATGCCACTCCCCACCTGCTCTAATTCTCCTGAGAGCTTTGGATACCAGTTGTGTTGGTGTAGGGAGACAAACAAGACACTGGGATCCTGGTAAAAAGCGTTCTGAGTACCATTGCCGTGATGCACATCCCAATCGACAATCATAACACGCTCAAGACCATACCTCTTACGTGCATAGTGTGCAGCAATCACGGCATTGCCAAAAATACAGAAACCCATCGCCTTGTTCTTCATCGCGTGATGACCGGGGGGACGCAACAGTGCATACGTATTACGTACCTCACCATTCATTACCGCACTGACTGCATTCATTGCACCACCCGCTGCATAGAGAGCCGCTTCATATGAAGCGTAGTTGAGTGGCGCATCAAGTTCTGCTTCACCCCAGAAGCCTTTCATCGGTCCAACACCTTCAGAAAGAGCACGAATACCGGCTATGTATTCACGAGAATGGTAAACAGCTAATTCGTCTTCATGCGCAGCCCGCGCCGTTATAGGTATCATTTGCGCAGTCAGTCCTGAACCGTCTAGGAACTGTTTGATCCGCTGCGTGATGAACGAGGACGATGGATGGGGCTCTGGTACTAGTGAAAATGAACCATCGCGCATCGTTACGGTGGTTTGAGCGCCTGTATCGTGACCAAGGTAGCGTTCATCGAAGACCAGGCCAGTCGTAGAAGCGGGCATAGAGAAGTATCCTTTCTGACAAAGCAACTTTTTCCCATCTTACAATACGTCGGAAATATCCTCCAGTTATTGCACATAGAACCCGAAAGTGGTAGTATAGTCTCACATGGACCAGCACAACAACAATAAAAACCTGATAGACGACATTGATCAGCGCATCATTGAAGCGCTGCAGCAGGATGGCCGCCGTCCATTCACAAAAATAGCCGCAGACCTGGGTATCTCTGAGGCCAGTGTTCGACAACGCGTTTCAAATCTCATCAATAATCAGGTTATGCAAATCGTTGCGGTCACCAACCCCATCAAGCTTGGCTTCTCTCTCGCCAGTATGATAGGTATACGCGTCTCCGGTGATCGCCTGATGGAGGTAGCTCAAGAAATCTCTGCCTTTGATGAGGTCATCTACCTTATCCTCTGCACCGGCAGTTTCGATATGCTAGCAGAGGTAGTTTGCCGGGATAACGACCACTTACTCAACTTTCTCACGGAGAAACTATATAAGGTCCAGGGGGTACAGCAGGCCGAAACCTATATGTACCTTCGTGTGTGCAAGGATACAGGAACAGCTGTGAGATTGTTTCCTCGGACGTTAATGTGCGGCGCATAGCTGATTTCTACCCGGTTGCGGACAATCTTCTCCGTATTGCGCTGCATGAATCCTCTTTCACGAAGTTTCAAAAGTTCATCCCTATGAACCAGTAGAAAAGGCTCCTCTTGGTAATTGGTGATTGTTCCATTCTTCTGGTAGAAATGTATGGTCTTTGCGTGAACTCCAAGAAAACGTCCTGCTTCCTTGGCACTGAACCATTCCCGTCCTTCCGCTATATCCAAAGCATCTGAAGATAAGCCATAGGTTTCTACTGGATCATGCACCATGACCCGGACGCCTAAGACTTCGAGGGCATTTCTCTTTTCCTGGAAGGTTGCATTTTCATAGCGTCCGCGCATCACATTAAGGAACTCTAGGAAGTCCATAATCCTCCGCTGATAGGAGCCTGTTACCTTTTCTATATTGCTGGAGCCGATCTCTTCTTTATAGCGCGCAAGCTGTTCTTCCTGGTTCGTAATATCTTGCGAGATAAGATTGTGCATGTAGCTTCCCGGCAAGTGTTTTTCTCGCTCGTTTTTCGCAAGCTCAATGGTCGCCTCTATTTTTTGAATCTGCTCCTGGCCGGTCGTGTCCTCCAGTAGCGCGCTAATGGCTGCTTGCATCTCAGTCTCCAGCGCTGTCTGCAAGACCTCAATGCGCTTGAATAATACACAGCACTCCTGCCAGACGATGTCATCGAGCGGGCTGGTTCGTATCGTGGTTAAAGACGGACAGGCTTTATATTTATTATGCGTGTTGGCGCAGGCGTAGAACGGATAGGACTTGTCGGTTCCTTTTTGTGTCAGTCGCCCTCTTTTCTGCGTCCTTGGCTTCATAGCGTGCGTACAAGTCGCGCAATATATATGCCCCCTGAGTAAAAAGTCTTCTTTATTCAGGGGAAGATGGCTTTTATCCGCTTTATTCGTCTTGAGTTTTTCCTGCGCCCGTTCATAGAGGGCAGGATTGATAATAGCGGGTATGCCTCCCGGTATTTCTCGCCGGTTCGGATGCACCTCAGTCTTGCGTTTGCCATCCTGCCCGATCTTCTGCTTTACTTTGCATACAACCAGAATACCGATGTTTTCCAAATCCTTCAGTAGCTCTCTGATGGTGGTATACCGCCACAGGCAATGCTCTACTTTTACCTCCGAATCTTGTGGCGGAGTACCCTGGAATTTCTTTGCATAGGTAGGCGTCAATATCCTATCTTCCGTGAGTTTGTGCGTTATCGCCCGCAGGCTCATATCCAACTCAACGAACATATGGAATATAGACATCCTGACGGCGGCGTGTTCTTGGTTAATCACATAACCGGTTTTCTCTTTATCTTTCCAGTCCCACCCATAGGGGCTCTGTCCGGTTCCTACCGGCAAACCTACCTCTACCCGCGTCTGCCAGCGCCGGTTCGCATACTCTACAATCTTATGACGCTCAGATTCGGCGCTCCAAGCCATAATAGAGCGGATAAGCTTGCCGGTGAGGCTATTGTCAATATTCTCACTGACGCTGACGATCTCAGCGCCGGCACTTTCAATTTCCTCAAAGATCATGGCGGAGTGCACAAAATTGCGTGAGAAGCGGCGCAGATCGAAGACGATAATCATATCAGCCATGCCGTCACGGACAAGCTGTCGGGCAAGCGTCAGCTTTTCTCGGAGCGAATAGTGAATAAACCCGCTTTTTGCTTCTCTTAGAACGGCGACGACATCTAGATCATGCAGCTCAGCGTAGCGGCGGCACTTGTCTTCTTGGTAGTCTAAGCTCTCGCCGTCCTGCTCCTGCTTGTCAGTGCTGACGCGGCAGTAAATGACAGCCCGTTTGCGGGTGGGGACAGTTGACTTCTCTGAGGTGGCCATTAAATTCATCCCTTCAATGCTGTACACTTAAACTTGTGTTTGCTGAGCGCAAGCTCGTGTCTCTGCCATTCGTAAAAGTCGGCTTCACGCCGTGCGCTCGCAAGAGCCTAGCGATACGCAGGAAATGCAAACACACCAGGCTTTAGTTATACAAACGAACAAGTGGATTGCTATTTCACGCATATACGAATAGGCCGCGGTACGAACCAAACGTCTAACAACAGATTCTTTCCGATGATTCTGACTCCGGTAACGTGCATATAAGAAGGAACTGTGTACTTGACGAATTGGCAGCGCCAGGTCACGGTCATTTTGTGCACGTCCGCAATATGAGCTTCGGTGCAGGGGTAATGCAGCCCCGTAATCTTCGAAATGAGTATATTTCTGACTTTCGAAAATGCCACATTGCGATCATTCGAAGTTATGAATTTAACAGAGTACGCATCTCTACCGCCCTGGAACGCCACTAAGTTGCGGACATAGACGCTGGAACCTTCGACGCGGTTAATGGCAAATGCTGGGATGTTGCCCTGCTGCCCGCTTATAAGCGCATGGGCGGAAACATAGGCCACTCCGTACCCGTTCGCACTGCCCGCTGGAATAAAGACTGCTTGATCGGTGACGACTGAAGTGCCGCTGCTACTAATAAAGATAAGGCCGGCTGGCAAGGTTTGTGAGATAACCGAGCCGTTGGTTATCGTCAGGATGCCATGCGCGGTCGTGGCCGGATAGGTGCCTACACCCGTCGGTATGAACGGCGTTTGTGCGGTAAACATTCTGGGCGGCAAGAGGACGGCCGGAACGGTCAACCGCTGGTGCTCGTAGTATGGATGCTCCGCTGAGTAGAATGTGATCGCGGCTATGCCAAGCAGGCATAAGAGCGCGCCGAGCAGCGGGAGCGATGTGTACGGCTTCTGCTCTTGTTCTCTGACCACGTAGAGGTGGATAGTCTCCACCTCGTTTTCAACCGCATGCATATGAGCCTCCTATTGCGTCTTGAACTCGGTGCCAGTGTTATAAAAGACAATGCGCTGATCCTGGATATGCAGGACGATATCTACTTTGCCGTCGCCGTTCACGTCCTTGAATTCAGCCGTCACCGGAGTCTGATCGGCATTGTCGGCGTAGAGCGTCGGACCTTTATAGACACGGGCATGGGTGTAATCGCCGCCGGGAAACTCGATGATAATGACCTGACCATGCAAGTTCTCGAAAATAAAATGAGTCGGATGGTCAGTCGAGTCGCTGTGCCCGACGATTTCATCGGCCTGGTACATGCGCGGGTACTGGTAGGTCGCATTCAGTTGTTGGTTCGTCCACCAGATAACTAGTAATTGGATGATGAACCATAACGCTACCATCGTTACCATACCGATACAGACGAATAGCGGCCAATGGCTTCGCTTCTTTGGCGGTGGCTCGTCATGGATGACAATACGCCGGTTGCCCTGCTGGATAACTTGGTGGCCCCGCGTATCGACGTAGCGCCTCGTGCTCGTCGGCATCCGTTGCGGGTAATACGAATCAGGTACTTCTTCCTCATCGGTAATCGGCCCCTGCATCAGCGCGTATTGATCGGCGCTGGCACGTCGTTTCAAAAGCGTATGCTGCGCGGTCTGCTCCCGCATTTGTCTTCCGTCTCGCATACCTGCCTCCTATAGCAATCGTCCAAGCACAAAATCCGTGGCCTCTTCCGGAGTAATGAGTCCGTCCTGGACCGCCTGATAGACGGCGGCAATCGCTTCGTCGTCTTCGTGACAGTCGCAGGCTGCGTCATAGCAGAAGGGATTCTCTTCTGTGTGTTCAATGTGGTCAACGGGAACAACGGGAATAAAGTTGTCGGCGTAGGGTTCAATAGCCATGCTATGTTTCTCCTGGGGAATGAGGGGCTGCGGGGGACGGAACCCCTCCTGACTACCGAGAGGGTACGTTCTCGGGCTGTTATCACCTCACTTTCTTCGACGAGAGACAGTGTATACTCGACATATTACACAATAATACACAGTTTTGTCAAGTAAATAGCAGATGAACACAAGAATGCACAGCCTTTGACGCTCATAATTAGGGGCACGTATAATGGGACAAAACTACCGGGGGTGCTACTTTGGAGTGGTTGACTCTCCAGGACATTGCAGACGAATTGAAGCTGCATATTGAAACTGTGCGCGAGTGGGTGCGCACGAAACGGCTGACCGCCTACCGGGTCGGACGGGACTACCGCGTGAAACGGGCTGACCTCGATAAGTTCTTAGAGGAACGGCGGACGAAACCGGATGACGAGCCAAAGTCGTGAGGATGTAGGGGTTTGCGGCTAGGAGGAACAAGAAGTCGGAATAGTAGATAGGATACATGGGTCATACGAGAAGCCAAAAAGCGTAGCAGACAGCGATTTTTCAGGTTTTCGGGAAGGTGAGTAGACATCAGCCTTCCCGTTTGTGCTCGCTGTTCTTGCCAGTATGACTGCTCTTCAAGATGAGCAGCAGTCCTTCACCTGCTTTCTCTTTTTCTGAAGAGGTTTTTTCGGACACCATACCGAGAGTTGTGTAAAGACGAGCAGGAATCAAACAAGGACAGACGCGAAGCCGATACCATCTCTCTCCAGGATCTGACAGTACAGGAAAGTACAGCGTAGGACCCCAAGTCGTTCAGAACAGAGAGCCTGGGACTCGTGAGATGGCACAGGCTGAGCGGCAAAAAAACACCTCCTCCCCAACCAGCAATTTGGCTGGTTGCTTGTTTGCCCAGACCCATCATGCTTCAACGGTTAACCGACGGGAATCTTGGGCAAGCGCATATCCTGCATCACGGCCCACACGATGGTCAGACAGCTGGTTTCCGTCGTGAAAGCGTCGATCGATCGGTGCGCTGCCGCACATTGCTAAACAAGCTTTCAATGGCATTGGTGCTGCGAATGTAGCGGTGCATGACGGGTGGAAACGCATAAAAGGTCAACAAATGCTCTTCGTCTTCCAGCAAACTGCGCACCGCTTCGGGATAGCGCTTCTGGTATTTGGCGTGGAAGGCGGCGAGATTGAGCAGGGCCTGCTCTCGGTTCTCCTGTTTCCAGATCCCCGCCAGCTCGGTGGCGACCTCTTGCTGCTCCCGTTTGGGAATGGCGCTCATCACATTGCGCTGTTTGTGAACCAGGCAGCGAGGACTCGGGGTCGCCGGAAACAGTGAGGTCACGGAGGCCCTCAGTCCCTCATGCCCATCGGTCACGAGCAGATCGACCGCGGACACTCCCCGGCTTCGCAGATCTTGTAAGAGGCAGCCCTCCTTGCTTTCTTCTGCGCAAGCGCGAAAGGCGAGGACTTCTCGGCTGCCCTCCAGATCGACTCCCAGCGCCGATAAAACCATGGTGGCATCGGTTTGGGTCCCATGACGCACCGTAAAATGGATGCCGTCCAGGTAGATGATGCGGTAGTGATCGAGCAAGCGCCGCTCGCGCCAGGCTTCCTATTGCTCGGTCAGCGCCTGGTTGAGACGGCTCACGGCGCTGGCGCTGGGGGCCACTCCCAGCAGTTTTTCCGCCACTTGTCCCACACGATGGGTACTGGTGAAACTTCCAAACATGTCCGTCAACGCTTCTGCGACCTCGGGTTCATAGCGAGCATAGCGCTCGAACACCTGCGTATGAAAGGTTCCGGCGCGATCTCTGGGGACGTTGAGGTCCTCAATGCGCCCGGTAGGGGTCACAAGATCGCGCGTGTAGGACCCATTGCGATACCCACGGCGGCTGGGCGTGCATTCCCCCCACGAGGCCCCAAGGCACTGCTCGAGTTCTTCCCGCATGACTTGTTCGAGCAACACTTGCACCGCACTCACGGCCAGGCGACGTAAATGCTGACGAAATTCTTCCTGCTCCGGCACGAGAGGTGACGACGACTGCGATGTTGAACCTTCCGAGGACCATGTGGTAGGCTTGTTCTTAGGGACAGGCATAACTTTCTCCTTTCGAGGAAAACATGGAAACCATCTCTGCCTGTAGTATCCTCTGTGCTCCACCTCTTAGCAAAGCCTCTGCTTTACACAAAACTCGGCATGGTGTCCACCAGTGATGCTCTCGCGTCATGACAGAAATCCAGAGCCGATTACGGCTATCAAGGAAGACAAAGTTCGGCGTGGTGATGCTCACCCCATCCACCTCTGTCAACAGGTCTTCAGCATGCCCATCCGGGTGGAGTTTCTGAACTTTGCCCAGCCCGAGGTTGGCGACAATGAGGGAGCCATCATCGGCCATCGCCAGACCATTTGGTTCATTGCCGCCCAGACCACCGAGAAATTGCTGTGAACCATCGGGATTGATACGGGTCACGCCACCACGACCATCTGACGTCCACAACGTGCCATTGGACTGAGCAAGGACCGATTCTGGGCGGACCAGATCGTGACCCGTGTAGGTCAGATCGCTCAGTTCAAGGCGGAACTCTTTGATCGGGACGGTGCTGTTACTCATACGAAATCCTTTCTCCACTGAAAAACGGACTGCTTGCTGCTCCAACCTCGCTCACAGTGTACACAGTGACAGACTGCGAGGAAAAGAGCATCGTCCTGCTAGCTGTCAGTAAAAGCCTCCCTCTGTAGATACCGCTTCATTGTACAACTTCAGCGGAAGAGCCACAATACCGGGGCCAGCTCACGAATGAGGCCACCTCAGGTCGAGGTGGACCCCGTCTGGCGGCGTTCGAGGGAGTCCCTGCACATGGTAATGCTATGATACAATTGCGATGCAAACGTCACAGAGAGGGAACACCAGGCTCCCCATTGCGATGCCACAGGCAGGAGGTTCTCAGATGCCAGATCGTGTCGGACAGCAGCTCGGCTCCTATCAGCTCATCCAGATGCTGGGACAGGGGCAGTGGGGGTCTGTCTACCTGGGGGAGCATGTGCATCTGCGCACCCAGGCCGCCATCAAACTGCTCCATGGCCCATGGGACGAGCGTGAGGTGGAAGGCTTTCTGGGCGAGGCTCGTACCCTGGCCTCCCTGCGCCATCCCCATATTGTGCGCGTCCTGGACTTTGGCGTGCAGCAGGGTACGCCATTTTTGGTCATGGAGTATGCTCCGGGTGGCACCTTGCGCCAGCTCCATCCGAAGGGAATGCGGTTGCCTCTCCAGACCGTCGTCGCCTACCTCAAGCAGGTGGCCTTCGCGTTGCAGTATGCCCATGACCAGCGCTTGATTCACCGTGACCTCAAGCCCGAGAATCTGTTGCTGGGACATGACCGGCAGGTCTGGCTCTGCGATTTTGGGCTGGCGGTGGTGGCCCACAGCGCACGCTCGCAGCCCGTGCAGCAGACCGCTGGCACGCTGGCCTATATGGCTCCCGAGCAGCTGCGGGGCCATGTCACTGCCGCCAGCGATCAGTATGCGTTAGGGGTGCTCGCCTACGAGTGGCTCACAGGCTCGCGCCCCTTTTCCGGGTCCTCCATCCAGGTCGCTGCCAGAGCCTTGGAAGAGGGAAGCCTGGAGGATGCCACTGGACGAACCATGCCTGCCCCTGAGGCCCACTACGTCACGGCGAGGCCATCCTCCTCGCGCGGTCTGCCGAGCGGTACCATCACCTTGCTCTTCACCGATATTGAAGGTTCAACGCGCCTGCTGCAACAACTGGGCGCTCGCTACGAGGTGGTGTTGGCAGACTACCGGCGCCTGATGCGGACAGCAATTGAGCAGTGGAACGGCTACGAGGTGGACACCCAGGGCGATGCTTTCTTCGTGGCCTTCACTCGCGCCACCGATGCCGTCGAAGCCTCGGTGGATGCCCAACGCGCTCTCACTTCCCACGCTTTTCCGGGTGGGGTGGCGGTGCGCGTGCGTATGGGGTTGCATACCGGTGAGCCCCAGCGGTCCGCCGAGGGGTATGTCGGCCTGGATGTGCATCATGCGGCACGGATCGTGAGCGCTGGTCACGGAAGGCAGGTGTTGCTCTCTCAGACGACCCGCGACCTGGTGCAGCGTGATCTGCCAGATGGAGTGAGCCTGCAGGATCTGGGAGCCCATCGCCTCAAGGACTTGCAGCACCCCAGTCACCTCTTTCAGCTGGTCATGGCCGGCTTGCCTGCAGCTTTTCCTCCTCTTAAGACGCTCGACGCCTCTCACCACAACCTGCCCGTCCAGCCGACCCCGTTCATCAGACGCGAGCAGGAGGTCGAGGCCGTGCAGCATCTCCTCGCGCGCTCTGGCGTGCGTCTGCTGACCCTGACCGGACCGGGAGGCACCGGCCAAAACACGTGTGGCGCTGCAGGTCGCCGCCGAACTCAGCGACGGCTTCCCCGATGGCGTGTTTTTCGTCGACCTGGCTCCCATCAGCGACCCCGCTCTGGTCGTGCCGACGATCGCCCAGACGCTTGGCGTCAAAGAAGTCGCCGATCACCCACTGCTTGACCTGGTGAGCGCCTTTCTGCGTGAGAAGCAGGTGCTGCTGCTGCTGGACAACTTTGAGCAGGTGGTCGATGCGGCGGAGCAGGTGAGCGCGCTGCTGACCGCCTGTCCACAGCTCAAGGTCCTGGTGACGAGCCGGGAAGTACTCCACGTCCGCGGGGAGCAGGAGTTTGCCGTTCCCACGCTCTCCTTGCCTGATCCCAAGCGCCTACCCGATCTGCTGGCCCTCTCGCGGAATGAAGCGGTAGCCCTGTTCATCCAGCGCTCCCAGGCAGCGAGTCCCAAGTTCCAGCTCACCACGGTCAACGCCACGGCGATCACGGAGATCTGTATGCGCCTGGATGGGTTGCCACTGGCGATCGAACTGGCTGCGTCCCGCATCAAGTTGCTCCCACCGCAAGCACTCCTCGCCCGGCTGGACCAGCGGCTGGCTGTCTTGACGAGCGGTGCTCGGGACGTGCCTGAGCGGCACCAAACGCTGCACAATACCATCGAGTGGAGCTACCATTTGTTAGATGGACACGAGCAACGGCTCTTCCGGCGACTCTCCGTCTTTGTCGGTGGCTGCACGCTCGAGGCTGCAGAAGCCGTCTGTACTACTCTTGGAGAGGGGGACGCAACGCGATCGGTGTTCGATGGCGTGGCCTCGCTCATCGACAAGAGCTTCCTGCGGCAGAGCGAGCCAGAAGGGCAAGAGCCGCGCCTGCTGATGCTGGAGACAATCCGTGAGTATGGGTGGGAGCGCCTGAACGAGTCCGGAGAGCTGGAGGAAACCCGCCACGCCCATGCGGCGTACTACCTACACCTCGCGGAGCACATCGACCCGCACCTCAGGAGCGCACAACAAGGCGTGTGGCTGGCACGCCTGAGGGCAGAGCACGATAACCTGCGGGCGGCGTTGCGGTGGTCGATTGACCACGGAGAGAAGGAGATGGCTCTGCGGCTGGGCGGAGCGCTGTGGTACTTCTGGGAACTGTGTGGTCCCTGGAGTGAGGGGCGCGCCTTCCTCGAGCAGGCCCTGGCGGCCAGTGAGGGCGTTGCGGAAGCGGTGCGGGCGAAGGCGCTGGGTGGTGCCGGCGTGGTCATGGGCAATTTGGGTGACTTTGAGCAGGCCATGGCGCTAGGTCAGCAGAGCCTGGCGCTGTTCCGGAAGCTGGGAGAGAGACCGGGCACGGCGCTCTCCCTCTATGGCCTGGGAACGATGGCCTGGCTGAGGGGCAATCTGGAGATGGCGCGCTCGAGGCTCGTGGAGGCCCTGACCCTCTTCAGAGGGTTGGATGATCCCTGGGGAATCACATCCGTGCTTATCTCCCTGGCGTCGGTCGCCCTGGAACGGGGGGAGTACGCCAGGACCCGCGCGTTGCTCGAGGAGAGCATGGCGCTCGCCAGGGAGCAGGCGGACAAGAGGGGCATCGCCAACGCACTGCTAACCTGGGCCTGGCTGCTCTTCTGGTCCGAACGAGAATTTGAGCAAGCACGCGTCATGCTCGAGGAGAGCGTCGCGCTCTTCAGAGAGGTGGGGGACAGAGAACTCGAGCCCTTGGGGGAGCTGTTATTGGGGTTTGTAGCCTTTCTGCAGGGCGAGTACAGCAGAGCACGCGCCCTGCTCGAGGAGAGCTTGGCGCTCTTCAGAAAGATGGGCAATCAGTCGATGATTACGCACTGTTTGGCGAGTGTGGCGATCGTGGCCGTGGCACAGGGGCAACTCAGTTGGGGAGTCCGGCTGTTGGGAGCAGTGGAGACCGTGCGTGAAGCGCTGGTCGCTCGAGACCCGGTGCCCACGACGAAGCCGCCCACCCCGGCGAGAGCTCCAACGGCACCCCGTCCAGCCTACCCCGATGGGCTGACCGAGCGGGAGGTCGAGGTGCTGCGCCTGGTGGCGCAGGGCATGACCGATGCTCAAGTCGCCGAGCAGCTGGTTCTGAGCCCGCACACCATTCAAGGACAGCTACGCTCGATCTACCAGAAGATCCACGTGAAGTCGCGTCGTGCTGCCATGCAGTACGCGATCGAGCACCAACTCATCTGAACAGCCAGCGCTCGTCTCTGCCAGACAAGAGGGACCTTACTGCGTGATCGGCGTCTCTACGCTCTCCACATGCGGTGAAACCCGGGAGGTCATACTTATTCCGCGTTGGGCTTAGACGCTTTCGAGCGGGCTTGCATACTTTTTCTACGCAGGAGAGAGAATTCGCCATAATGCTACGATAATAAGAGATCGCACATCGAGAAAATAGGTATGTATAAGCTGACTATACTTCAGCTTATTCTAAAATTAGCGCGGACGTTTTCAACCCTCTTTAAGGCTTTTTTCTAAAGTTATGGCGGACGGCACAGCACACTGAGAATTCCAGCGTAACTGCGAAATGAAATGAGCGCAAATCGGCAAAAGCACTATGTCGCAGAGCGACGTGAAAGCGGAAACAAGCAGAGCGGGGGGAAGCGGCTGAGTTGCAAAACCACCAAAGGCAACCCCTATCTGCGAGCCATCCTGTTTGAAGTGGCCTGGGCTATTGCCCACACCAAAGACAATGATTTGTCTGCCTTTTATCATCGTATGGCTCGACGCCACGGCAAGAAAAAAGCGATTATGGCCCTGGCCCGACATCCGTCTTAGTGATTATCTATCACATCCTGCGTACCAAGAAACCCTACAGCGATCTGGGGGCCGATTATTTTGACCAACGAGATCGGGGACGGATCGAACGTCACCATATTCACCGTCTCGAACAACTCGGCTACACGGTAACGCCTGCGCCCAAGGAGGTCGCTTAATCTCTGAGACAACCAGGCAGAAGAGCTTCAGATAAAGATGAGGAGCCTGACGTGATCAGGACTCCTGAGGGTTCTTGCGGCTGTCTCTTACGGCTGCAGCTCTGCTTGTCCAGAGAGATTTTCCGAGGAGATTTTCCGAGGAATTCACTGAGAAAACACCGAAATATTCCACGCTAACTCCGAAAAAAGGAAGCGATTCCATGCTAACTCCGAAAAAAGTAGGTGCTCGTTTTGTATACTAATACAGCTATCTCACGGTTGCTCATTTGATGCCATTTTGACGGAAGCGAGCAAAGATTGGCTCATTTTAGAACGGATAATCGAAGTAGCCAGCACAGCCGTGGGGGAAATCGGTAATCGGCTGGGAGACGATCCGGGGGACCATCAAGAGTCAATTGATCCTTAGAGCTTGCCGGGATCAGACGATCATGCCTCGTAAGGGAGTCGTGAAGCGCCGCGAAGTGGAGGTGAGGGTGCTCTGTTATCATTGCAGCGGTCGAGGGAAAGACTCCTCGACATCTGAAAGCATCCGCATGGAGGAGCAGATCGATGGAAGAGCACAAGAGCGAAGTCGCGCAGCTGCTGCAGCAGATCAGCCTGGAATACGAGGCGGCGCAACGAGGATTGACCGGCCTGGCAGCGGGAAGCGCCACACACACCTTCATTACAGCCCGGATGGAGCGCATCGGACTCTATCACGAGCAACTCGTCAACCATCTGGGCGAAGCACGAGCAACACAGCTCGTCCTCGAGCTTGCCGAACAGCACCTGGCAGAAGATACTTTGCCTGGTTGATCGATTGATTGAAGCCGCGTGAGCATTCGAGCTGGAACAGGCCCATTTGTTTTCAGACCCCAACGGGAAACACATGTTCGGCGCTCTCTCCATCGGGGACTCCTCCCGGCTTAACCAGCAGGGAGCGACCACGGACACCAAGGAGGGCCCATTCCACGTCAAAGCTGTTTACCTGTTCTGTCGACGCCCTGTGTAGCCCGGCTAGGGACGGAATATGCGCCTGCACCGCGGTTTAACGCCCTCTCCGCTCGCGCAGGGTCAGTCCCTGCTGGATGCGGCGCGCAAGCTCGCTGGTGAGGCGGCAGATCGTCGCCCTGGTGTCCGAATATCTGGACCGGGGGACTGCTCTGCAAGAAGCAGATCAGCGCGCAGGGTGGAGATCCCTGCGCGACGATGAGACAGCTCTCTAACCGGGAAGGAGTGGGCTGATGGGACAGCCAACTCGCGCAACAAGTGAGCTTGCGCTAGATGTGGGCAAGCTCATGCCCTGGGTGCGCAAGCGGCTCCTCTCCTGGTTCGCGCGCGACGGTCGCTCCTTCCCCTGGCGCGAGCCGGGCAGGACGCCGTACGAGGTCGTCGTCGCGGAAATCCTGCTGCAGAGGACCACCGCCGCAGGAGTTGCGCGGGTCTACTCGGGGTTTATCGAGCCCTAAAGGCACGCTGCAATCGCTCGCCCTCCACTTGGTGAGCGGTAAACACAGCCTCGAACGCAACTGGGCGGCGCTCGATTTTGGGGCGCTCGTCTGCCGTGCTAGGCACCCGCTGTGCTCAGCGTGCCCGCTGCGGGCCAGGAGCGGCTATGGTAGGTCGCCACAGCTCCAACCTACTGCCAGCGCAGGTGTTCCTTCAGGCTGACGAAGCGCTGGTGGCCGATGATGATGTGGTCGACCAGCTCGATGTCGAGGATGCGGCCCGCCGCCACCAGATGTTTCGTCGCCTCGATGTCCTCGGGGGAAGGCGTCGGGTCACCACTGGGGTGGTTGTGGCAGAGGATGAGGCCTGGGCAGTTGCGGATGATGGCCGGGCGGAAGATCTCGGCGGCGCGCAGAACTGAACTGTTGGCGGTGCCCTGGTAGAGGTTCACCTTCTCCACCAGCTGGCTCTTGCTATCCAGCAGCAGGATGCGCATCTGCTCGCTGTCCAGGTAGGCCATGTCCAGCATCACCAGGTTGGCGGCATCTGCCGGCGTGCTGATGCGGTATCGGGTGTCCACCTGCGCAGAGGCGAGCCGGCGTCCGAGTTCGAGGGCCGCCTTGACCTGGGCCGACTTGGCCTCGCCCATGCCGTGCTCGGTGCAGAGCTCACGGAAGTCGGCGCGCACCAGTCCCGGCAGCCCACCGTATTTCGCCAGCAGCTTGTTGGCGAGATCGAGGACGCTGCCGCCCCTGCTGCCGGTGTGCAGGACAATTGCCAGCAGCTCGGCTGCCGAGAGCGCCTGGGGACCGAAGTGCTGCAGGCGTTCACGCGGGCGCTCATGGCTGGGTAGCTCGCGCACTGTCGCATGGTAGTCCAGCCGGGTGTGTTTATCGGAGTCGGAGTGGGTTTCGCGGGAGAGCATGTGCGCTTTTCCTCCTTTACGGTGTCATTGATCTCCCTCATCTATTCTGAACGAGACCGGGTAAAAGTGGAAATGCGGCACCAGGCAGCAACTTTTACCTGCTCTGCTGCCCCTGGAACAAACTCACCTACCTATCCCCAAATGCTCTTGAGATATTCAGCAAAAGCCATAAATTCATCCTGGTAAGCCTTTAGTGTTTCTTGATCTGAGGGCAAACCGACAATAGCACCTTGATTTAGTAGGGTATAGCTCCCTAAACCATTTGATTGGATCACAAGACGACAGGGCAAGGGCGTTTGCCTTTCCTCATAAAAGCCTGTTAGCAGGCCCAAAAGGCGTTGGCCTAATTCCGACATCGCATGAACAATAGTGTTCTTCACCGCAAGGGCCCCTTGTGATAAGGGCTGAGTTTCCAGAATGCTAACGTATCGGGGGACCAAACCAGAGGCTGCTCTTTGGGGGATGATCGTGATATAAGGGAAAGCCGCTAAACCGTCCAGGTGCCCCCGGCAGCTAAACAGTGTACCTATCCCCATTATATTGAGTGCGAGCTCACAGTTGAACATATCGCGATCATAATGTTCTCGGCCTTGATCTTGATCTAAATCTCTGAAATGTTGTTCTGCTTGCGCCCATGAGTTCAGTTCAATGTGCAATACCATGCTTGCTTGTTCCTTTCCTTGCAAAGACGGTGTCGTCAATGGTTCTCAATACGGCGTCGCCGTAGCGCATTTGGCGAAAGCCTGGGTGATGGGAGGCGTCTCATGCTTCTCCCGCCTTGCCACCCTCAGACGGTGGCAGCGAGGCGTGCAGTAGCTGTTCCAGTGCAGCGGCGCGTGCCGGGGAGATACCGGGGACCGTCGCAAGTTGGGCGGCGTCAGCGCTGAGCAGCTCGTGCAGGCTGCGAAAGCGCGCACAGACAGCGCGTGCGGTGACGGGGCCGATGCCTGGCAGGGACAACACGATCTGCATCTGCCGCTCGGACAGGGAGGCCCCGCGCCGTCCTGCCGCGGGGCCGTGAGCCGCGTGCCCGACCTGGCACTGTCTTGCCGCAGCATAGACCAGGTGTGCAGACTCTGTCGGTCCGCTGCTGGGCAGGATCGGCACGCGCAGGATAGCGGTGATGTACGCGAGGGCCCCGCGGATGCTTTCAGGGCGCATCTGGGAGTGGCTGACGCGCAGCGGGTCCCCCTCCAGCAATAAGACGGGGGCAAAGCGGCTTTTCCGCAGCGCGGTGAGTTGCGCGAATAAGCGTCCCTGCGCCAGGCTGCCGAGAAAGTCACTCCCCGTCTTGCGCTCAAAGACCCGGCGCGGATTTCCGCCCACATCGTAGTCGCCCACGCGCAGCGGAGCCACCTCTATATGCACCAGCGGCATGGCGGCCAAAAGATCGGGGATACCAGAACGTTGTTCTTGCGTATCGATGCGGATATAGATGGGAGCTGGCGGGCGTTTCGGCATAAAATGTGTCTCGTTTCTCGACTGCAAGCGGTTAGTTCCCGCTCCCTAACAGCCACGCGACCTGGCTGACAGTTAAGTCTTGGTAATGGTGGTTTTGCCGCCAGTGCTCGATGCGCGGCGCAGGGTCCGGCTCGACAGCGCCTCCGCATAGGGGGCATGCGCCTGGGATTCGCTCTCCTTTGCGCCGGTGACTTTCGAGCCGGGAGGGGACCTCCCAGTCTTCATCATCCCAATCCTCCTCGTCATCCCAGTAGGCATATCTCCTCGCCAGCCGGGATACATCTACCTGTTTATCAGTGAGTCTGTAGGGACAAACGGCAGCGACGTCGACTCCCAGTTCGCGCAGGATTTCCCCAACCGGGTGCTCCAGGCTCTCTTCCTCGGTGATGATGCCCCCGAAGTATTCACCGCTCTCCCGGCTGTTTCCCGGCCGACTTTTCAAGTCACGCACGCGCGGCTGCGGCAATAATCTCTCCGCCGCGCGAAACGGCAGGTGGAAGATGTAGTGCGCGGTAGCGCCGACATGCTCAAACGCGATCAGGCTCAGACCTTCTGGATCGAGCTGGACCGTCTCGCTCTCGTCCAACTCGGACCAGCCTGGTGAGAGGCGGTTCCGGATCCAGTGAATATCGAGCAGGTCTCCCGGTTCGAGGCAGAGCGCCGCGAGTTCGCTTTCAGGGATTGGCTGGCGGGTAGACCGCGCCTGCGCTATGAGCGTCGCGAGATGCTCCTGGAGAAATGCTTTGGTCCCCTCCACGTCGAGCACTTCGATGTCGGCGCGTGACGTTGCCTGGCGACCCATGATGCGTGCAAAGAGATTGAGGAAAAACCCGCGGGCAAAGCCTGGAGACCCGTCGATATAGGAGACCGGGCTGACCGCGAGGGCCTGCCGCACCACCGCGGCCTTCACCCGGTACAGCCCCTGGCGGTCGGCGGACGGCAATCGCTCCCTCGCCTTGGCCCAGTGATTGAGGTAGAAGAGCAGGTGCAGGGTTCGCTCGATCTGCTCTGGCTGGCAGAGCCACGCGAGCCTGGACGGAGGAATGGCGCCGAGCGCCGGGCCGTCCTCAGGCCCTACAGCTACTGTCGCGCTCCCCTGTGGATGGGAGCCACTCTCGCCGGGGCGTGTACTCCAGCAGTCCACGCTCGCTAGCATGCGCTCTGCCAGCTCGACCAGCTCTTGGCGGAAGCGGAGATTGTCGCCCGTCGAGCGCAGCACCGACCCCAACGCGAAGTTGCCGGGAATGCGGGCGTTGGTGATGCCTGGGAACGAGGGGAGCAGCGCGACGATCACATCGCGCGCCGGCTGGCCCAATTCGGAGAAGGACACGTAGGCGTACTCGTCGTGAGGGGAAACGACCAGCAGCTCGCGCCCCTGAGATCGCACCTTCCCCGAAACGCCCTGGCACGAAAACCGCGTAGACACCCCCGGTATGCGGTTGAGCGCCTCGACCGCTGGCAGAATGAGGGGATCGAGCTCGCCGGCGCTCGGCTCGAAGGCGGAGTCCTCCTCCTTGAGGCGTTGATACTCCGGGAGGGCCAGTATCTCCTCGACGTGCGCGTCGACCCAGCGGAAGAAATCGTGCACCTGGCGGTCGTCGCCTCGCCCGTTCGAGAGCAGCGCGTCTTCCCCGACCACCGACAGCAGGTTCCTCACGAACAGCGCGTTGCGCCTTGCCCAGCGGGTTTCTCTCGCCAGCACCTGCTGTCGGTAGGCCTCATCCAGGGCGAACTTGCGGCAGAAGTTGCGGATATGTGGGCCGTTCGCCTCTTCGAAGTAGAAATCGCGCAGGGAGAACTCTCCGCTATAGGCACGGCTCTGGGCCTGCAGTATGCTGTGGTCGTACCACTGCCTGTCCAGCGACCACAGCTCTCGACGAGCGAACTCCACCTCGAGCCGCTGCAGGGCAGTCTTCATCTGCTCGCGCAGTTTGCGCGCCTTCCGCTTCGCCTTCTCCGGCATCTTCTGCCCCTGCTTCTCCCCCGCTGCTCTAAAAGGCTGCTGTATACTCGCGATCCCCAGCTCGAAGGGCTGCCGGCAGGCGCGCTGCTCTTCCGAGAGCGCGGCGTGCAGGCGCGACCTCTCCGGCTCGATTAGCGCGCTCAGCAGTTGGGCAGCCCCGAACTGTTTGAGCGGGACGGCATCAATGTCCGCCTTTTCGGCGACCCAGACGGTGGGCTGGTTGGACCCGGTCTCCGAGCCCGAATCGAACTCGACTACGAACCGGTAGTTACCGTAGTACATTTTATCAGTAGTCATGCGCATAGAAGGACACCGCCTCTCAACAGAAAGAACTACGTTCGTTATTTGGGTGCTTGCTCCTTTATGTTCAGGACCCAGCGTTTGTACGGGTTCCCCTCTCTTTGTTTTCGGCGCATCGTGATGCATGTGCCTTTCTCAAGCTATCATAGCAGGCGGACCTCTTTCCCACCTCACCAACTTTCACGGGATACTCACGAACATTCTGCGCCTTCCGCCGTCAATTGAGAATGGGAGGAGCTAGAGGGGGAGGGAGGCGTCGTCTGCTGTTGGAAGTTTCCGCCTTTTTTCGTGAGGATTTCGTGAAAGTTCGTGAACCGGGGCTGAGTTTGATCTGCTATCATTGCCGTAGAGGGCTGGGCGAATGTCCAGTTTCCCTTTTTCACTCGTTGCCAGAGAATAGCGCTACAGGAGATAGTTGAGCTGAACAGCATCCCAAAAAGGAGGGAGTCAGCGTGCCGCACTTCACGGAAGACAACCTGCAACGGATCATCATCAATCCGTTCTACGCTATCACCGTTGCCGCCCAGTTGACCGAGGAGCATGAGCCACCCATGGGCGAGGCCGAGTGGGTACGGACGAATGCCTCCTTGATGGGGGAGATGGGAAGCGAGCGCTGGCTCCGGCAACTGCTGGACGTGCTGGAGGGCAAGGCCGACGCTCCAGAAAAGCCGATCGATCCATCCCAGGCCGTCAACATCGACCCGCTGTTCGCTGCCGAGCATCCCCCTCTTATCGAGAGGGAGATGTGGGTCGACGTCAACGTCATGCAGATACGCAACATGGGGGCAGAGGGATGGCTCCGGCAACTGCTGGATGTGCTCACCGGCGACATCGTGACCGCAGAGGAGGTCGGCTTTGCGCCGCCGGGCGGCACGTTCGGGTACGGTGCGCCCGGCAGATTGAACGCACAGCGGCGGGGAAAAAAGAAACGGAAAAAGAGGCGCCACGCGTAAGGATTTGGGCGTGGCTGCCGTGTCAGTTGTTTGATCCCTCGAAGCTACTCGGCAGTAATGCCGGGCGAAAATATACCGAAGGGAACGCGCGCCTGGCACACCTTCCCTGCTTGGAACCAGAAGAGCGATCAGGAGGAAGAATCGATGAAAAGCCTGGCATTTTTAGAGCAAATGGCACACGACCGTAAGGCGGCCATTTATGCGGCAGAGCACGACGGCAAAATGAGGCATTTCGCGTATCACGAGGGGCTTGGAGAGTGCCGTGAGGCGTTTTCCCAATTGCTTCAGGATGTGCAAAGAGGTGAGATAGGAGTAGTCATGACGCCTGACGCCGCCTGCCTGTCGATTGAAACGTCGCCGGACTGGATGGAGGCGTTTATCCAAGCCGTCAAGCAACACGGAGTCCTCATTGGCGACCACAGCCACGATCTGGTCTATGATCTGCGCGATGAAGACGATGAGGCGCAGTTTCGGGACCTGTATCCGCAAGGGGAGTACGAAAGAGCAAGGAACGGGCCCCGCCCGCTCGTCGATGCCATCACGCAGAGTCCTTTCGCTGCCGCCTCTATCGAGAGAGGTGAGAACTGGTTCCTGGTAACAGAAGTTGAGAAGAAGGCCCAGGGCACTCCCATCTATTGTCTTTCCAGCGGAGCAAGAGGGAAGGACGCAGACATGTGGGGAATGGGTCCATTGAAAGACCTTCTGAATACCCTCGCCCTCTATGGGATTACCGAGGGAGACGGCTGGTCCCCTGTTCACGCTGAACGAAAAGGCTGGCTCTCCCTGATTCAGCAGCAAGAGGACGCGATGGCCGCGCAAACAGCAGCCGCGCTGCGACCACATTGGGGCTCTCTCCCGAAAGGCGCACGGCAGGTCAGCGTGATCCTGCGCGAAGAAGTTCCCGCCGAGGCCTTCGCCCTCCTCTCTGCCTGGATCGAAGGGGGGCGCCTGCTGGTGGATGAGCGGGAAGACGTGGGAGGGATCACCTTTTGCCGCATGGATTCAAAGGTCATGGCGCCGCTCCCTCACATCGTCGCTTCTTTTTTCGCCCGCCGTCCCTACAAGCGCAAAGCTGGCCACTACCCCAGGTGGAATGGCTTCTATATGCTCCTGTATCGGGATGTGGAGGAGGGCTGGAAGCTGGTGCGGATACGGAGGGACTCTCCCGACACTGAGTTTGTCCCGGTGTTCGCGGCGAGGATCAAGGCGGTAGAGGAGATCAACAAAAAGAGGTAGCAGATCCATGCCGCAGCACCATCCTCTGACAATCACCGTCAACGAGCAGCTCACCATCGACGCTGGATACTGGCAAGAATGCGTCGAAGAAGATCAAACGCCCTACCGCCTCATCTCACCCCCGCAAACCGCTATGTACCGGCAGGCCCTCTCGCATGTGGAGGAAGCGGCCAAAGATTTGAAGGCTCCTGCGAAGTCCCGGCTGCACTTTGGCGAAGTGGCTATCGCGACCGTCGCGGTGTGTCTGCGCTGGGGGTCGTACTTCGCCGTGCTGGCCAACCACGACCTGCCGCAGTGGACTGCCGCGTTCGATCCGGAGGTCAGCGGCATCGGCGACGGGGAGATGGCCCGCATCAACATCGAGGCCTCGGCGGCACTCTCCGACTGGATTGACCTTATGCAGGCGGATCAGCAGCGCTTCCGCAAGCTGGTCAAGGCCGCCGTCCAACTCCTCCCTTTCCCCATCGCGCATCTCGACGGGTCGACGTATTACAACCGATTCCGGGCGTTGGGCGCCATCAATTCCACCACTGGCAGACGCTACCTGATGGAGGCCTTTGCGCGGGACTTCGGGTCGGAGTGGTTGGAACGGGAGAAGGCCCGCGTCCTCGTCCATCCCACGCGCGCGCTGGCCAATGGCATCCTCAACGAGCACTGGCGGACCCTGCGCGCCCTCTATCATGTCGTCAGCAAACCGAGCGAGGAAACCTGGCCGGAACAGGCGCTCCCGTACGCGATTGCCTTCAAGCCTCCGGCGGATTGGTCGCTGGATGAACAGACGCGCGCAATCGCCTTATCAGGTGCGGAACAGGAGTAGCCTTTCATGCGCTCTGTCCCTCCGGGAGGCAGGTGTTTGTGGCGCTCGCTCCATCCAGTGACCTGCTCCTGGCTCAACCAACGGTGGGCGCTGTCTGTCTCAGGGATCGGCGGCGCGGCAGGCGGTACCGATAGGGGGATGGCGTTTGGCCTCTGCACGGAGCAGCAGTGACGGTCAACCGGGCCCGTTTCGCGCTGAAGCAGTCCCCGTGGTCTCTGGACACCCCATCCAGGCCCAACCGGGACAGCGTCTGTGCCCCCATCGCAGTGTAGTACTCTCCCAATTCCCGCAAAACCAGCCCTTGCCGGATGCGTCGCGCGAGCTCGCGGGTGTAGACGGCCGGCTCAGCCTGCTCCTCCTGGAGCACGTCCTCAGTGTACTGGTAGAGGTTGAGAGCCTCCTGCCGCCTCTCCTGCTCCACCAGCAGGATCATCAAACGGCACAGGGCATCCTCGTCGGCCGGATCCTCCTCCAGCGCGGCGAAGAGCAGTTCCTCCGCCGGGCCCACCTGCTCGTCATTGAGGTAGGAATCGACCAGCTTGAAGAGCACACGGTGCCGCGCGCCGTTGATCGTGTGCCGTCGTGGCTGTGCCCACGCAGCATACAGGTCGTCTTCGAGAAACTCGCCCCTGGCAAGAGCATAGGCCTCCTCTAGCAGGGGAAGCGGGTTCTGCCCCTGGCACTCCGCCCGCAGCGCCTGCGACGCGAGTGAGAGCAACGCATCGGCGTCGACCCAGAGGCGCTGCTGGCCGGCCAGTTTGAAGATCGTCTCCCCGCCGCTGCGCAGCGTGAGCAGCAGACTCCCCATCTCGCCTGCGCGCAGGATGTGCCGACGGAGGACGGAAACTGCCGACTCGAGCGCGTGGGTGGCGTTGATCTCCCCGTGGTCGGGCCAGATGGCCTCGATGAGCTCATCGCGCGATGCCCGGCGGTTCGCCCGGCACAAGAGCACTTTCAGCAGGGCCATCGCCGGGCCGCGGTTGCTCCACTCGCTCCGCGCCACTCCCTCGTAACGCGGGGACTCGTCCGAGTCCTGCGAGAGAGCGGGAACGAGCCGCTGGAGGGCGAACTCTCCTAGTGTGATGATCCGAATCGGCGGATGCTTTGTGCGGGCGTACTCATCTGTGTCATGCATCGTCTGCACCTCTCCTTCTTCTTTGGCTGAATCCTCTCCGGGCCTGTAAGGGAAATGCTGTGTTGAGCCACTTGCTCGTCTCGCCCTCTCAGAGCCTGCGTGCATTCGCCCCCGATTATAGCAGAACCGCCCGCGGAACGAATGAGGATGTCGTGATTGTCCGTGAGTTGATCGTGAGGAGGAGGCTCCTCACCGAACTTCGCTCCCCTCCTATCTCTCGGCTATTCTTCCCGGGCAGCGAAAGATCGGAAGGGAAATGCCCGATTTCCCTGGCCTCCTTCGCTGGGCGACGCGGCGCATTTACCCATTGCCTGCCGCATCCAACATCGTGAGGATGTCGTGAGGATGCTCCTCGACCTGATGAATGCCCAAGGGCAGCGCGTGAGGAGCGCATGCTAAGGTTCCTGTGGAAGTCAGACTGCCGACGAAGAGTGTGACAGGCCGGGAGTAAAGGAAAGGATATGAAACGGCAATTGAGGGTCATAGTTCTGGACATCTCGCCGACATCGCGCAAGATCCTCGAGGTCATCCTCCGGCGCGAGGGCCACCAGGTCGTCTGTTTCGATGATCCGCTTGAGGCTTTGCGCTTTCTCTCCCGCCATGGACCTGCCGACCTGCTCTTTCTCGGCATAGACCTCCCGAAGATGGATGGCTTCAACGTACTCAAGTACCTGAAAGGCGAAGCGCGTTTCCACTCGATGGTTTCCATCGCCCTCCTCAGCGAGCAAGATGGGGTCCTGAGCCGCGTGAAAGCCCGCCTGGCAGGAGCGCAGCAGGTGATGCTGAAGCCGCTGGTGCGGCAGCGGATCGTTGCCCTGGTGTCCTGGTACCGCCTGGGCATTTCTGACCCGGAGGCAGATCTGTGAACAGAGAGCTTATCCATGACGATGGCCAGGCAGTTTCCTGTTGAGAAAAGAATAAGAGCGATGGAACAGACTCGGGAAGCATCCTGTGAACTCGCATCTGAGGCGGTCGATCGCATCCCCTGGTTGCGCAGGCGCCTCCTCTCCTGGTTCGAGCAGAGCGGCCGCTCCTTCCCCTGGCGCGAGCCGGGCAGGACGCCGTACGAGGTCGTCGTCGCGGAAATCCTGCTGCAGAGGACCACCGCGGCCGGGGTTGTGCGGGCCTACTCGGGGTTCATCGAGCGCTACCCATCGTGGGCAACCCTCGCGCAAACGCCCCTGGATGGCCTCGAGAACGCGCTCAGGCCCCTCGGGCTCTGGCGGCAAAAGGCGCTGGCCTTTCAACACCTGGCTCAGTCCGTCGAAGAGCGCGGTGGCGTCATTCCTCGCACGCGGGCCGAACTGGAGCGCCTGCGGGGAATCGGCCCCTACACAGCAAGCGCGGTGCTGGCCATCGTGTACGGTCGGACCGAAGCGCTCCTGGATGTGAACATGACCCGTCTCCTGGGGCGGCTCCTTGGATCGCCTGGGAGCCCTGAGGCTGGGGCTAAGGGCCCGCTACACGCATTCGCGCTGCGCCTGGTGAGCGGGAAGCGCAGCCTCGAGATCAACTGGGCCGTGCTCGACTTCGGGGCGCTCGTGTGCCGTGCCAGGCGACCGCGCTGCCCGGAGTGCCCGCTGCGGACCAGATGCTGGTCCTTCATAAAAAAGCGGCATGGAGACCCGCCACCGTTTACGGGGCGGGAGGAAATGCCGCCCCTCCTTTCTTCGAGTTGAGAGAGACCAACCAGGAACGGAAGGCCATCCAGGTACAGATGCGGCAATCCTTGACCTTCGCCCCCTGGGTCAGTCGCTTGTTGCTGCGATATACATGCAGGCTGATCGTCTGTTTCTTGCGGTCGAAGCCGCCAACGGTACACCAGCCATACTTTGTGTGTCTTACCAACGTTCCACGTTTCAGCCCTAATGAGCGAGTGCCCCCGTAGGGCTTGCGGATGCCACCCTTGCTCGCTTGCAACCGGTGCAATTGACGACGGTGCAATCGTGCAGGGACGATGTACCACAGCCGCGTGCACGTGGGCTTTTTCGCCCCACTGTGTGATGCCGCTAGCACCCAGGCGTCTACTGCGTGGCTCTCGAAAGACTGCTTGGACTTCCTGTTCGTCTTCTTGAGTCCGTAGGTCTCGCGCAGTGCTTTGGTCTGCCACCCCTCCTTGAGATGGAGGGTCAAGCCCATCTTGCAGAGCAATCCATACAGATGGTCTTTGCCGACCTGGACGGGACTAAAGGCCGCATTCCACTTGCGGTGCTTGCCCGTTCTGGTGACGGCCTGCACATCTTCGACCACGGCAGAGTTTATAGGCAAAATGGCACACAGCTGTTTCACGATCCGCGCCTTGGCTTCCCAGCGGCTGCGAGTCGAGGGCGGTATCCTCTTCTTGCGGTTGAGCCGATTATCGAAGCGTTTGGGGCGTCGCCACTTGCGAGAGCGTCGTGTTCGCCGCATAGTACGTCGTCCCTCCACGGCCTCTTTGACGTGATCGGGTGCCTCCACCATGAGGTTCACCACCGTGTCACGGGTCCCGACGACGCTGAACCCCTCGAACGCACTGCCAGGATCAATCCCCACGGTAAGGGATTGGTTATCCGGCTGCTGCTGGTAGCATAACTGCACGTAGAACAGCCCTAATTTGTTGCGCTTTGGTCGGGCAAGACCACCTTTGAACAAGTGGCGGGCCTTCGCAGGCGTGCAGGGCATCAGGGGAACACCTCTGCTATCTACTACTGGTACTCTCACAACAAGGATTTCCTTTCACCCGGTCCAGGCCAGGGTAATATGACCCTTCGTGATGGCAGGACAGGCATAGCTCTGAATGTATCCAGAGCGGCTGTTTGGGCGCGACAGGAAGCGGTTTCTGTTAGGGTGGCGCAGAAACGTTCTTGTAGCCCATCCCGCTGCTGCCTCTCTGATGAGAGGCCCACTAGTCAAGACTTACGATGTGATAGCCCTCCTCACAAGCCCATCCCTTCAATGGGATGGGTCCCTGACGCAACTGCAGCCTCACCCTACTCCCACCGCAGGTGCTCTTTGAGGCTCACGAAGCGCTGGTGACCGATCCGTGCTGTTGGCGGTTCCCTGGTAGAGGTTGGACTTCTCGACCAGCTGGCCCTTGCCGTCCAGGAGCAGGATGCGCATCTGCTCGGTGTCCAGGTAGGCCAGGTCCAGCATCACCAGGTTGGCCGCGTCCGCGGGGGTGCTGATCTTGTAGCGGGCGTCCACGTGCAGCGTGCCCAGTCTGCGCCCGATCTCCAGGGCCGCCTTGACCTGCGCCGACTTGGCCTCGCCCATGCCGTGCTCGGCGCACAGCTCGCGGAAGTCCGCGCGCACCAGGCCGGGGAGCCCCCCGTACCTGGTGAGCAGCTTGTTGGCCAGTTCGAGGGCGTTATCGCCGCGGGTGCCGGTGCGCAGGATGATGGCCAGCAGCTCGGCCAGCGAGAGGGCCTGGGGGCCGAAGTGCTGCAGGCGCTCGCGCGGGCGCTCGTGGCTGGGCAGTTCGCGCACTGTCGCATGGTAGTCCAGCCGGGTGTGTTTATCGGAGTTGGCGTCGGTTTCGCGAGAGTGCATGTGCGCTTTTCCTCCTTTACGGCGTGATTGGTCTCCCTCATCTATTCTGAACAGGGCCGGGTAAAAGTGGAAATGCGGCATCGTCTGGTCGTGAGTGTTTCGTGAATTTCGGTGAGGTAGGCATGAGCATGGCCTTCTATACTAGAAGGAGACTTCCGCTTCGTGCTTTGGGGCGGGACCGCCCTGAATTTACGAAGAGGTCTTCAACTTTTAGCCCTCGGCCAGGCTTTTATCCGGAAAAGGTGTTATCAAAAGGGCGTTGGTCGAAGGGAAGAATGGAGAAGCATAGTCAGCGACCCCATGCATGAAGTGCAATGCGGCCTTCGCGCTCCGTTTTCAGTAAAGGAACTGGGAGAAGACCAAACGCCAGAGCAAGAACTCTCAGATGACTTGCTGACCCTCATCGCTTGCCTTTCTGGCCGGTTGTATAGCATGCGTTCGCACAAGCAAAAGGAACTCTTGAAGTGCGCACAAACCGTGATCAACGGCCCTTGAGCTATCCTCTGCGTCTTCCTGATGAACTGCAGGCAGATGCGCTCCGCTTGCTTGACCTCTCGCGAGAGGTCGTCAATGCGGTGGTCACTTCTCTGTGGGATCGACTCGACGACTTTGGCGAGCGCACGAACAAGTACGCCTACAAACAGGTGGAGGAGATGACCAGCAGCCCGCAGCTTCATGGAGACCGCCAATGGCGATGTGAAGCCGAACAGGCAGGCAGAATTCTTCGTGGACAGGCAGAACGTAAAAAGCAGTTTGCGCTCATTCTTCCCATCCTCTCTCAAGGGATGATCCAGCCCAAAACCGAGACCAAACGGGCGGGAAAGAACCGCAAAGCGATCAAAGAGGCGTTAGGCGATCTGCGTGAAGAGAACACCGATGGGGGAAGCGCTGTCGAACTGCAAAGCTTAATCGAGCAGGCATGCAATTACTATCTAACCCATGGCTGCTTCCCCGACCACTACGAAGACATGCAGGCGGTTCCCATTCAGCAAACGGCGGTCCTCCCCTATGCAGGAGACGATGGGAGAGCTATGGGCCAATCCTACCGCATGTCTCTGGATCTAGAGCACAAAATGATCACGCTCGCCATCCGCACACCTTCGGAATCAGGCAAGTGGGCACGCAACTGGCGGGAAAAGACGATCAAAATGGTCCTGCCTGAGCTTGTCCTTTCTCGCGTGAAACAGGGGCAGGTCCTGGCTCTCAGCTTGCGGGAAATCAAACAGCCAGATGGAGTTCGCTATGCCGTCCTCGATTTTATCGTCGAGGTTCCCATCCCAGAAGCCGCCAGGTGGCCTTCCATGCGGTATGTGCTTGGGTTTGATTGGGGGGTGCGCACGCTCGTCACAGCCAGCGTGGTCGATCTGGAGGGCCATCGAGTTGGGCGTCCCTTCTTTCTGGACACAGGGCCGTTTGATGGACGACAAGCCCGCACCCGGCGGCAGATCGACATCCTCAAGGCGAAAGTGGCCAAAGTGCAAGCCCGCCGTGACCATTTCTCCGAGGGTGATCCCGGGCAGGAGCCAGCCACGCGAAAACTTGCAGTGTTGCGCCGGGAGATTGCCCGGTGCTGGCGAAAGTACGAGACCGGGAATAAAGACCTCGCCCATCTCGCTGCGAATGTGCTACTCCTGCTCGCCACGGCTTCTGGCTGTGAACTAATCGCTGGAGAGTCACTCAAGTCGATGAAATCCACAGGGCGGGGCAAAGACGCCCGCGGGAAGTGGAGGAACTGGCGCAACAACTCGCAGATCCGGGGCGAGTTATGGCGCACCCTTCGCTACAAATGCTACCTGTCGGGCATTCGGCTCGAATGGCAACAGCCCCGGAAAACGTCACATACGTGCCATCATTGCGGCAAGCCTGCCGACACCTTCCGCTCGCCCGCTCATCTCGATAAGGTCAATGATTGGGGAGCCTGGCTCGTTTGCTCGAACCCAAATTGTCAGTGGAATGGCTCGCGGGACTATACCGCTTCCCTCAACATTGCCCGCCTTGGGGCCTCCTTGTTCAGACACGCACAATCCACCGGACGTATACATCATCCTTCCATTGCTGACACAGCGGTGAAAGCCGTGTCCTATATGGGCGCGGTTGAGGTGCTACGGTAATGCATCATACAATACCCTTGCGAGGTGCATGTTGAACGAAGAGCAAGATCTTCTTCCAGTTGAGCAACAGACGCTCACATTTTATGGCAAGCCTATTGTTGTTGCGCGCCTGCCTGATGGGCAGCCAGGTGTAGTCCTTCGTTTCCTCTGTGAAAATCTCCAGATCGATACAGCCGCGCAAACGCAACGCATTCGACGTACAGAAGCGATCGCGGAAGACCTTGTTTTTTGCGCGGGTCGAGACTGACGGGGGCTCTCAAAGAATGGCGGTGCTCATTCTGCATGCCGTTCCTTTCTGGCTGGCGGGTATCGATCCCAAACGAGTGCGCGGGGAGATTCGCCAGGAAATCTTACATTACCAGCGCGAAGTGATGGCGGCCCCGCGAGGGCTCGTGCCGGTGGAACAGACTACGAGACCGGAGGTACCACCTGACGACGCGGGTCTCGATGCCTGGCGCGAACATTGTCATCGGATGGTGCTCTGGATTGATTGGCAGCGTGATATCGACGTCTGGCGTGGAAGTGTCGAATCTCGCTTAGACGGCGTTTGGGGTACTCAGGTATGCTGATATCCCCGACCAGGACTGGCCGCGAGTGGCGCAGTGGTTCCGGGTACAGCTAGAGCCATGGCAAAAAAAGTGATGCTTTATCAAATGACGAAGAAGGGCATGAGTTGTGAAGGTGTTGCAGCTTATTCAGACCAGGCTCTTCGCCTTCTCTTTCTCTCCTGAGAAAATGCTGCTATACTTGCTGGTAGCAAGATACTAATACAGCCTCGCGGAAGTAACGCAGGAGTCTAGAAACGGGCAGGAGGTCCTTTGTAGGGGAAGTCGAAAGGCCCCATTGGACGTGCGATTGTAGTAAGCAATAAAGGCCAGGATGCGGGTACGCAACTCCTGCACAGAGAGGCAACTGAGCCGGGAAAGCAAGCGACGAACAAGGAGAGAGAACCAGATCTCCATCTGGTTGAGCCAGGAGCTGTGTCTGGGAGTGTAGACGCGCGCGAATGCGATGGCTTGTGTTGGAGAGAAAGGCCGCCCGGGTACTCATGTTGGCGAGATGACCACTTTTCCCTTTGAGACCCAGTTCCTCCTGGATGCCACACTGCTCTGCTACCAGGTGCACCAGCGCTTCGGATTGATGGGTATTGAGTTGATCAGTGACAAAGATCCAGCCGGCTTGCGGATGCGTTTGGATAGTCTGGGTGATATGCGCGGCAAAGTCGGCAAAGGTCGCGCGGGGGTCCAATGCTGGGAGCCACAAGTTGTCCGGTCGCGACGTCCAGGTTGGCGATCAAACTCTGCGTGCCATGCCGCTTGTCTTCGAATTCCTCTCGCTCAACATGACTGGGCAGCATGGGCAAGGATGGATGGAGCCGCTCAAGAGCCTGAATGCCGGTCATCTCATCGGTACTCCTCACATGGGCACCTTGCGCCGCAAGCACGGGAGTTGCCTGGGAGACTTCACACACCGTACAGATTTGCTCGCTCAGTTCAGTGGGGTCATCTGGCGGGGGAGTAAGCCAATATCGCTTGCGATGGGGCTGGAAAGCGCTCACCTTTTAAAAAGCGCTCCACGGTGCGGGGAGAAATCTTCGTCACGATGCCCCGTTTGATGGCTTCATCAGCCAGTTCGCGTGGCGTCCAATGACTTACCGACCGCTCTGCCGCCTCGGGTTTTTCACACGGAAGCCGCCATGATCTGCATGAACTGCTCGAAGGTGAAGGTGGCGGGCGCTCCTGGGCGGGGCTCATCAGTCAAAAGGACTTCAATGGCCTGACTCAGCAGTTTTGGCTTGCCTGTCGCTTCGATGGCCTGCAAACGGGACTCAGCCGCTCGCCAGCGATCACGCCACCGTCGCAGCGTTTCATCGTCCACGTGCTGGTGCTGCGATATCTTCGTCTTGCTCGTTCCCTTGCATGCGTCCAAGATGATTTGCGCTCGCTTGACGAGTCGCTGCGCGCTCGTGGGGCGTCTTCTCATGTGCTGAAGGATGTCGAGTTGCAAGGCACTGACATGGATTGGGGCTGCCTGAGGCTCTGGCATAGCCTGTTTCTCCTTCGCATCGCTTTTTCCCTCATTCTATCATACCCCACCCTCCTGCGTTACTTCCGCGAGGCTGTACTAGCACAAGGAGACCGCGGTGACGATATTGCTCTCCCTGAAGGGATATGATGAAACGTGGATTCGTCGCCGCATTGAAACGGCGCAGAGCACTCGAGTGCTCCACCGAAAACTGAAGGAACAGGGCTTTACGATGCTGGAGATCCGTGATGAGCTTCGTAAGACGTACGCAGATCACCCAGTACTCTATGACCTGGCGAGAGAACGCGAATATATCCACCCTAGCCTCTTCGCTACCGCGGGAATACGGGTGATCTCCGGCAACGCTATACACTGCGCGTTATGATCTATGAAACAGATAAACTGACCTATGAGAAGTTTTGTTGCTGGAGTAGCCTACCAGTGCCGGGTCCCGAGAGCGTTTTCTTTGAGCAACCGGCTCACGTACGAGTGGTGCGTGATCTGAGTACCGTCGAAGAATTGGAACTGATGCTGGCAATGAGCAGGTATGCGCTCCAACTTTTTGATGCGTCGGAAAACCTGACCAAAGACCAGATCGCTCCACTCATGGAAGCGCACGGGAAGCAACTCCGTGCGGCATTTATCGCTACGCATGGATACCGGCCGGAGGATTCGACAACGCCATATGTCCCCGTCACGATTGATGGTCCCCAAGATCATGATGCCTACTATGCCAAAGAATATCCGTAACAGTCAGAGAAGAGTGGAATTCTTGTCATTTTACCGATGGTCTTGCAGATTCGTGAGACCATGGTTTTGCAGCGGGTTGAGCTTGAGGGAAAAGGAAGCCCGCCGCATTTTTGCGTTTTCGGCCCGTCAGCAGCCCCCATGGGGAAGCATGGTTTCGCAGAAAAACTTCACCAAAAGTAGAAATCGTCGCTTGACGAGTTTGGGACTTTTTGCGTCTCGCACAACCACGCCGATCTCGACATTTTTGACCGCCTGATCAGCTTCGACTTTTCAAAGGGGGCAATCGTGAGGATTTCGTGAAAATTGGCAAGGCCCCGGTGAGGTTACCCAGTATCATTTCTTGAGGAGAGCGCTTCCTGCTGTGGCCCTCTTAAGAGTATAACGGTACTCAGTTAGAAACCGGGCCCGGTCTGGCAAGCCGGTGCAAACAGAAGGGGCGTGTACAGTACACGCCCCTTGAAGGAGGTGAAATGTGAGCGAGTATCAGGAACTCATCCCGATTGAGCAGCACACCCTGACCTTCTACGGCAAACCCATCATCGTGGTACGTTTGCCCGATGGTCGGCCAGGAGTCGTCCTCCGGTTCTTATGCGAGAATCTGCACATCGACACCAATGCTGTCATTTTACCCATGGTTTTGCAGAAAAACTTCACTGATAGTAGAAGTTGAAGCGCCTTTCTCCGAATTACTGAGAAGGAGCCTCAAAGCTTTTTTGTGAATCCTGGTAGTGGACGTTAGACAGTTGCTGCCAAAGGATGCCGGTGTAGTATGTTCTCTGTGAGCAATGAAGGAGATATATGACGGAAAAAGGGCGTGCATTGGTCAATGTAGGGGATATCAACCTGATCTGCGGCGCATCAAGCGCTCCCGAGAAGAAGCGTTTGGCCGCTTGAGCAATTCGTGTGGGCTGAGGAGAAATTCCAGAATGTTCACCTGAGAATCCTCGGCACGATAGAGATATAGCCACACCTTTTTCACTTTGATATAGGTCTCATCGACGCGCCACGAGTCATTTGTCACTTTGAGATCGGGTCGGCAGCGCTTCTCCAGTTCTGGCGCATAGTGGTGCACACAACGGTAGATCGTTGTGTGATCGACATGCAAGCCGCGCTCGAGCATCATCTCCTTCAAGTCTCGGTTACTCTGTGGATACTGCAGGTACCAGCGGACACACAACAAAAGAATCTCGGCTTGGAAGTGATGCCATTTGAATGGGGTCGAGGTTTCCATGATTCTTTCTTGAAGGATAAAGCTTTTAGGGGAGGACCTCACCTACCAAGGTATCGAGTGCCAGGGCCAATTCGCCAGCATGCTGCGCCCTCTTGAAGGCGTCTCTGACTTCTGATGTGAGCAAGAGGGGGGCTTCATAACCCGCGGTATACCCCCTCCATTGCTGGGCCGTCAACAGGCCAGGAACCGCGGAGGGCGGGTGGGCCTCATCTGAGATCACCCAGAAGGCATCCCTATCCACTAGCACCGGCATTGTGCCCTTTGTCACCAGACTGACCAGCTGCGCAAACAGGAGTGCTCGACCCAGGCCGACGACCTGGACCCACCAATCAGGCCGGGACCAGCCCCCAACTGTCTGCTCCTGTGCGAGGATGGAGATACCGAGCTCGGCGAGCCGGGTGATGGTGTGCGAAGCATTGGCTCGCCCCAGTGCATGCCGATAGACCTGGGTGTGTATGTGCAGGCGCGAAGCTGCTTGCCACAAGGTGGTGCCCCAGCGCTTGAGCAGGTCGTGGGCTTCTTGCCAGTACCAGCCCTCCCGTACCTGGACCCGGTAGCCGATGTCCTGGCAGCACCTGACCTGGGGCGTACTCATCCACTCCCCGTCCAGGCCACTCGGCAGCTGTTTGCCGTCAAAGACGGAGCCAGCCCGCTCGACGTGGGCGCGCCAGATGCCAGGGCGCATGCCATCGTAGGCGCGTCCACTCGCGGAATACTGCGGCGCTCCTCCCCCCAGGGGAGCTCCTATCGCCGCCTGCAGGTGCCAGGAGAGGTGAACGTACTTATGCACATACCGTTGGCGCTGTTCCATGACCGTCAGGGGGCGCATCCACACCACATCGTGCGCACACGCGCTGAGCGGGACAAGCATCGCGCCGCCGTCGGATAAGGCGTACAGGTCGACCGGGGAGGAACCGAGTAGCGAGACGGCAGGATCGTGTGTAAGGTCGTTGAGCAGCTCATGCGCCAGCAGGTCGGGGGAGTCGGTCACCGACCTGGTCAGCACCTGATCCAGGTAGCTCACTGTGGCGAGCAGACTCCGCGCGTCTGTGAGTTCCCAGCCCCACCCGGCGTACTCGGGAAAGGCAAGTGCCAGGCGACGCGCTTCCCAGTGGTTGCGCTCCTTTGGCCAGAGTAGGGCACGGATCGGCCTGGTTGGCTCTTGTGGATCGGGATGGACACTCACCACCCAGTGGTTGCTCGCCTGCTCAAGCCAGGAACAGGTGGCGGTCCGCGAGAGTGTCGTGGCTGGCATCACCCAGGCCGAGTGGAGCCCAGCATCCCAAAGGTATTCCAGCAGGCCACCTGGCTCGCTCACGTCAGTTGGGAGCTGGAGAGAGCAAAGCACGCGCTTCCCCTGGACAGCCTTAAGGAGCAGGAGCTCGCTGTCCATCAGGATACCCATCACGGTACTAGCCGGCCTGATGGAGGAAGTGTTGTCTCTGTTGATCATAAACATCGCCGCCCGCAGGCG
>MNIY01000042.1 GCA_001919995.1 Ktedonobacter sp. 13_1_20CM_4_53_11 | reverse complement strand
TTCAAGCTCAATGGGCTGGCGAAGTTATACGTCAGAACTGGCGAGGTTATGGTCTTTCCGACACCTATCGTTTTGAAGACTATGACATTAAAACTGGGAAGCTTCGATATCGTCCTGGCTATTGGGCATCGATCGAAGAGTTTGCATCGTTGATTGCTGATGGTCAAACGGAAGAGGAAGCCATACACAAGCTGCGCCCGAAGTTTGAAGAGCGGGTGCAGTTTCTCCAAAGTCGTAGAGAGCCTCTTCCGCTTCCAGGAAGTGGCAAACGAGTTCCGACGTTTGCTCCAAATGATCAGATGGAAAAGGTTCGTCCCTTCGTTAATGACTTTTGGGAACGGATCTTCGGAACCTCCTACAGCACTTCTTTCGTTTCCAATGAAAGCACCCTGGAGGTATGGGAACAGATCTATATTCCTGGCGGACGGCAGGAACTCATTGCGCGTGTCAAGGCTATCTACGGAGTCGATATTACAGACTATTACGATAGACCTATTCCAGTCGTATTACGAATCATTTCAGAAAAAGGAGGAGGGTAGCTCTTAGAATGGCCTTTCCTATTGTCTTGACGAAAGAGTCCATCTTAGTCTGTCAAAGAGAATCGGTACATCGGTACACCACCTCTTGACAACAAACCATCCTTTCGTATACACTTATGTATATACAAAGGGATAGAAGGAGGAGCATAATGCAAGTCGTGAAACTACGCAGAGTTGGAAACTCAATGACCGTAACACTCCCAGCATCAGTAGTAGAGGCCCTGCATTTACATGAGAATGACGATGTTGCTATTGAAGTTGCAGGAGATCGAATCGTGCTCAATCGGGCCACCAATGATTTTCAAGATGAATGGGCCGCCTATCAAAAGGTTGAGCCGCGATATCGCAATGCGAACCGTAAACTGGCTGAGTAAGCATGATGATTCGCTTCCTCTCTGAAGCTATTATCCTGGCAATTCATGATGATCAGATCCGCTTATATGGCGGCAAATATGGGGTACGCGATGCCTCTGCATTGGATTCCGCCCTCCACATGCCACAAGCGCAATTCAGCGGTCAGTTCCTACACTCAACCATCTTCCACATGGCTGCCGCATACGGTTTCCATCTCAGTCAAAATCATCCCTTTCTCGATGGCAACAAACGCACAGCAGGCATGGCGATGTTTACCTTTCTTCAACTCAATGACTTGGAGCCGACGGCCACCGAGATTGATTACTATCAAGCCATGATGGCAGTTGCCAGCGGAAGCATGAGCAAAGAACAACTCACAGATTGGTTGCAGACAGCCACACATGGCATACCTCCAGAAATAGCATGAATCGCACCAGGTCGGTCAACTATTCGTGTTCACATCCTTCCTCGTTGATTCAGCCAGGTTAAGTGGACGAGGCCCTTTCGTCATATCAAGAATGCACAGCCGCGTGCCAAATGGGTCTTTGATCACCGCGCATTTCCCAATCGTAATATCGAACGGCTCAACAAGCAGGCGACATCCTTTCGCCACATAGTCTGCCACGACAGCGACGACATCATCGACCAGGTAGTGTACCTCCACCCGTGAAGGGATATCTGGATCGCGGTGGAGCACAATTTCCGCGTCAGTCTCGGGAAACACCAGTCCGATTGAATCGTCCCCACTCCAATTTGGGCGCAACCCGAATACCTCTGTATAATAAGCCGCTGCCGCCTCGACATCATCCACCCGGATCATCACGCAGTCAATTTTTCGTAACAACTCTTGCCCTCCCTGTCTTTCTGTTTGCCGCCTATCTATCCTCCTTCATTGTGACACTGACTCCCACATAATTCAACGTTTTGCTATGTCAGTAACAGTTGCCTACTACTACAGTTGTAGATAGCAATCGATAGCGCTTTATCACAGTGCTTCGTGATTACTCTACCGGGCGCAAGAGTACCATCGGGATTTCGCGGCTGGTTGTACGCTCGTAACGCGCAAACATAGGCGCTGCTTCTACCAGTTGCTCCCAGAGCTGTTTTCTTTGTGCTGGGTCCGCCGTTTCCGCGACCGCTTTGAAGTGCTGTTTTTTTATGCGTACCATCACCTGTGGATTACTGAGCAAGTTGAAGTACCAGCCGGGATGTTTGTCGCGACCGGCGTTGGTTGCGGCCACGGCATATGCGGACCCGCTTTTGATGTAGATCAGCGAGACCGTGCGTGGTTGGCCAGATTTGCGCCCCGTTGTGGTGAGCGCAAAAAGGCCGACCGGGTCCTGCGCATCGTTCATTTGAATGCGCCATCCTGTTAAGTTGTACAGGATAAGCGAGAACATACTCAGCTTTGCCGTTTTCTCTGGCATGATGTTCCTCCATCTTTTGTGCTTATAGCAGAGATTGATCTTCTCCCCAGGTCGGGGGAAGGTGTACTCCCTTGAGACCTCAATCATTTACTTGCTGTGTGCTGCGAGCCATTCGCCTGACATAAGGTTTCATTTTGAAATAGTACAAATTTGGTAGCATTTTTGCGACAAAAAAAAGATGCTCTTTCCACCGATATGAAGACTATCTTTCCCCAGAGGCCCTGTCATGAGCATCTTTTTGGGACGGCCAGTGCCGTTGCACCTTATTGAGTAACTCAATGAGTATCAGTTGTTCGGTCGGCGTCAGCACGCCTAGGATGTTCTGCGCCACTGTTCGCCATTCCTGCATGAACGTATCAATGGTCTGCTGCCCTCGCTCCGTCGGCATCACCCGGAAACTGCGCCGATCCTGTGGATTGAGCATGCGACTGATATAGTCTTGCTGCTCCAGCCGATCTAAGATACGCGTGAGCGTACTCAGGCTGACGCCATTGAGTTCGTGAGCAATTTCCTTGACCATCAACGGACCACGTGGTTCTATCCAGAGGAAGAGCACGCGCACATCCTCTGGATGGCATCCCTTCATCTGCTGCTCGAAGTTCCACTGTTGTTCATTCACCATATCGCTCAGAAAGAAGACGAATTTGAGCAAGGCCGTTGTCATCTGCTGGCGATCAGGAAACAATGAGCTTTCCATGTGTCTCCTTCATGCTCGACTTGTTGCCAGTGTCACCCGGCTTCCCCCTTTTTCATATATTTTCATTATGAAAATAGAATACCAGCCTCGTTGGCAAATGTCAAGACCACCTTCCCCTTTCGCATCCCACACAAAGAAATAGAATAGGAAAGAAATACCATCAAGGAGCCGCAAATGACCACCCACTTCATCGCCCGCGCCACAACGAAACGCCAGCATAAACTCTGCAAATCCAAATATTTGTGTCGCGTTTTCGGACACAATTTCCCAAAAATCTATCCAGTCAACTCTGGATGAATGTCCTAAACATTTGTGTCGCATTTTCGGACACAATTTCCCAAAAATCCATCCAGGCAACGTTGGATGAATGTCCTATTTCCCTTGTATCAAACCTATCCCTGTGATACAATATAATTCGGGCGAGGACATAAGTCCCCGCCCGAACTTATGAGAAAAGCGAATAATAATATATGGAAATTCTCTGGCTAGGCCACTCCTGTTTCCAGTTACGTGGCAAGAACGTTACTCTGATTACCGACCCGTTTTCCCCTCAGCTAGGCTACTCGCTGGGCAAGATCAATGCCCCTATCGTCACCATCAGCCATAACCATCATGGGCATAATTATGTCCAGGGCGTTGGCGGCAACCCGCGTGTTGTGCGCGGCCCCGGCGAATATGAGATTAGCGATGTGCTGATCACTGGCGTAGCCTCCTATCATGATAATAAACGTGGGCAAGAACGTGGCCGGAACACAATCTATGTCATTCACATAGATGACCTGGTTGTCTGTCACCTGGGCGACCTGGGGCATACCCTGCAGGAAGAACAGTTGGAAGAAGTTGCTGATGCCGATATCCTTATGATACCAATCGGCGGCCATAACACCATCAATGCAACAGAGGCGGCTGAGGTGATTAGCCAGGTTGAGCCGCGTATCATCATTCCCATGCATTACCGCACCCCGGTGGTGGAAGGAAAGCGTGATGCCCTCGACCCCCTTGACAAGTTCTGTCGTGAGATGGGAGTCGACATGATGAACACACAGCCAAAACTCGTCGTCACCCGTAATAATCTACCAGCTGAAACGCAGGTGGTAATCCTGACGCACCGGGGCTAGCAGCCTGTCCCGAATACCTGTAGGGGCGGGGGAGGCGTGGAGAAGGGAGGGGACCCTTGGGTCGCCCGTTTACGTAGGTTGTCCTGGAGAACCTCTGAAACAATGTAGCGCGTAGAGGTTCTTCTTTAATAGAGTAGCGCAACACCTTATGTACTACGGCAAAGTTCCGGGTAAGGGGGTCAAATGTCTAAATATATCTTTGTTACTGGCGGTGTGGCATCTTCCGTGGGGAAGGGAATCAGTGTCGCATCGCTGGGACGTTTATTAAAAAACCGTGGGATCTCCGTCTCTATCATGAAACTGGACCCCTATATTAATGTTGATCCCGGCACGATGTCGCCTTACCAGCATGGCGAAGTTTTTGTGACCGATGACGGCGCGGAGACCGACCTCGACCTGGGCCACTACGAACGCTTCACAGATGAGCCATCCTATCAGGCCAACAACGTGACCACGGGCCAGGTCTACGCCTCCGTCATCGGCAAAGAGCGCCGTGGTGAGTACCTTGGTGGCACCATTCAGGTCATCCCGCACATCACGAACGAAATCAAAGAGCGCATGCACGCTGTTGCCCGCCGCTCCGATGCCGACGTGGTGATCGTGGAGGTTGGCGGCACCGTTGGTGATATCGAGGGCGAGCCATATCTGGAGGCTATCCGCCAGATGCGCAAAGACGTAGGCCGCACTAACGTGCTCTACCTGCACGTAACCCTTCTCCCCTATATTGGGGCAACAAAAGAATTGAAAACAAAACCCACTCAACACAGTGTCAAAGAACTCCTGCGCGTCGGCATCCAACCGGATGTCATCCTCTGTCGCTCCGACTATCCCATGACCGACGAACTGCGCGAGAAAATCGCCCTGTTCTGTAATATCGAGGCCAGGGCCGTCGTCCCTATGCTGACCGCCGAGACGATCTATGAAGTGCCGTTGATCCTGGAAGAGGCAGGTCTGGGCGAGTACATGGTGCAGGAGCTTGGTCTGCCGCACCGGGAGCCCCACATGCAAGAGTGGCGCGAGCTGGTAGAAAAGATCAAACGTCCCCGCCCTGAACTGACCATCGGCATTGTCGGGAAATACGTCGAACTCCATGACGCCTACTTGTCCGTCGCGGAATCGCTGCGTCACGCGGGTTGGTATAACGATGTGGATATCAATATTAAGTGGATCAACTCCGAAGCCCTCGATGAAATGGGTGAAGGCGCTGTCGAGGTCCTTGAAGCTCTCGATGGCATCGTGGTACCTGGCGGTTTTGGCCATCGTGGCATCGAAGGAAAGATTAAGGCTGCGAACTTCGCTCGTCGTATGAAAAAACCATACCTGGGGCTCTGCCTTGGAATGCAGGTGGCCGTCGTCGAGTTTGCCCGCAATGTGCTGAGGCTCGAAGGCGCCAACAGCACTGAATTTGATCCGCAGACCCCCTATCCCGTCATCGATCTGATGAACACGCAACGCACTGTGGCCGATAAAGGCGGTACCATGCGCCTGGGCAACTGGGTCTGCTGCCTCACTCCCGGTACAAAAGCCTACCAGGCCTATGGCGAACCTATTGTCTTTGAGCGTCATCGCCATCGCTACGAGTTCAATAATGAATATCGCAAGCGCATGGAGACGCATGGTGTGATAGTCAGTGGCCGTTCCGCCGATAATAGCCTGGTCGAGATCATAGAGTTGGCGGACCATCCCTGGTTTGTGGCCTCTCAGTTTCATCCAGAATTTAAGAGCCGTCCCAATCGTCCACATCCCCTGTTCCGCGATTTCATCGGAACGGCTGTTCGCCTGGCAAAAGAGCCTGATGCGAAAATAGAGCAGGAAGTGGGTGTTGGCACAGGTACGCGTAGCGTCTTCGGCTCAGCAGGGTTGGCGGACCACTCCAACTCTCATAGCGCAGCCCAGGCAGACGTTCGCATCGAGAAATAATCATGATATTCTTGAGTCAACTGCTTGGCGCCCCTGTGGAAGACCCCCAGGGTACGCGAGTAGCTAAAATTGTTGATGTTATTGTAGAACTGGCGCAGGTTAGCCAGCCCGGGCCTATCTTCCCTCGTGCCTTGATAGCTGAGGGCCAGGCCAATCAGCGCTGGGCAATAACTCCTGACGCTGTAGAATGGCGCGATGGTATCCTGCGACTCCGCCGTCCAATCGAGCAATTTCCCCTCCACCCGGCCGAGAAATCGCCGCAAGAGATAAGCCTGGCAGAGGATGTACTCGATAAGCAAGTTATCGATATCGCGCGTAAAAAAGCGGTGCGTGTCAATGACGTCTGCTTCAGTGATAATTGGCAGCTGCTCGGCATTGATAATAGTACCCTCGGTCTCGTGCGCCGCCTTGCTCCTAACTGGCTATTAGGTGCAAAGAACAGGCCGACCTCTACAAATTTGATTCCCTGGGAGCAGATTGAACTCATCGGCGTGCAGCGCCAAACAGAGGCTGAAGCTCAAACACCGCAACCCGCGCCATCGCGGCCACAGAGCGGTCATCTCGCTGAAATGCATCCCGCCGACATCGCCGAAATAGTGCACCAATTGACGCCTGGCCAGGGTGCGCAGTTGATTGAGAGGCTGGACGACGAAACGGCCGCCGACGCCATGGAAGAGATCGATACGGAGCGGCAGCGCCAGATCCTTGAGAATATCCAGCCCGAGCGTGCCGCCGACATATTAGAAGCGATGGGGCCGGACGAGGCCGCCGATTTACTTTCCCAATTGTCAGAGGAACGCGCCAAGGAACTCCTGAGACTGATGAAGCGGGAAGAGTCGGAAGATGTACAGGAACTCCTGGAATATGAAGCAGACACTGCTGGCGGCCTCATGACAACTGATTATGTTGCTCTGAACCAGACAAAAAATGTTGCCCAGGCACTGGAGTCGATACGTTTCAATATCCAGGAGCACGATATACGCGTCGTCTACGTCTACTGTGTCGCCGATGAAACTCAGGATGAGCGCTCGTTGTTGGGCATGGTCTCCATCTGGGATCTGCTCGTGGCGCCTCCCACACAGTCCTTACAGGAACTGATGGAGACCGACCTGGTTACAGTGCAGCCCGATACAGATGCTCGCACCGTCGCTCAGATCATGGCAAAGTATAATCTCCTGGCTGTGCCCGTGGTGAGCAAGGATAATAATATCCTCGAAGGAGTCGTTACAGTCGATGATGCTCTGGATGTTTTGTTACCCGCCGATAAGCGGCGCAAGCCCACGCGGATGTACTGATATCCATCATCCCTCTCTTTTTCAAGGAAGATCGCCGTCCTTTGGCTTCACCGGTTACATATAAAGATAGGGTAGGAGTTATGGAACAGAAAACGAGTGTACAACAACATACTCCTTTCATTCTTTCATTGGATGTCGGCACCTCCTCAACTCGCGCTTTGCTGTTCGCCGCCAACGGAGACGCGGTACCGGGAATACAGGCTCAGGAAACCTATGAGCTTAGCCTGTCGAACGATGGAGAGGTCTCGGTTGATGCCGATAAACTCGTTGCAGCCGTTGCCTCTACGATCGATAAAGCCTTGAAAGCCGCTGGCCCGTTGACCTTCTCGATCGGAGCTGTAGCAACCGACACCTTCTGGCATAGCCTCGTTGGTGTAGATACCGATGGCCGTCCCGTTACACACGTCATCACCTGGGAAGACACGCGCCCGCGCCAGGCTGCCGCTGAACTAAGCGCGCAATTGGATAGGAGGGCAGTTCATGAGCGCACGGGCGCTCGCCTCCATGCCAGCTACTGGCCGGCGAAACTGCGCTTTTTGGCAAAGACGCAGCCCGACGCTTTTTCACGCGCCGCACAATGGCTCTCCTTCGGTGAATACCTGCACCGGCAACTCCTGGGCCGTTCAGTCTGCGGCCTCTCGATGGCCTCGGGGACAGGCATGCTTGTGATCCGTGAGCGCAATTGGGATAGAGAGTTGATGGGCGTTCTTGGGATCCGACCTGAGCAGCTTCCCCAACTGGGCGATTTTCAAGATGGAATACGCGGATTGAGACCAGAATATGCAGCACGCTGGCCAGCGCTCCGCGACATTCCCTGGTATCCCGCGCTGGGTGATGGAGCGGCCGCTAACGTCGGTTCGGGTTGCGCTATCATGGGGAACTGGGCGCTCACCATCGGCACCTCGAGTGCCATCCGGGCAGTTGTATCGCCCGACAAGGTCGTCCCACCAGCCGGCCTCTGGCTCTACCTCGTCGATAGCAGTCGCGCATTACTCGGCGGCGCGCTGAGCGAGGGGGGTAATGTCTTTGCCTGGATGGAGAAGACCTTACAACTTCCCTCCTTGAAATATGCGGAGCCGCAAGTCGCCGCTTTGCCTCCCGATAGCCACGGCTTAACTATTCTGCCCTTTATATCTGGCGAACGAAGTCTGGGTTGGCACGCGGAAGCTCGGGCTGTGGTGGCGGGCATCATGACTCATACCACCCAATTTGATATCCTGCGAGCATCTATGGAAGCCCTTGCCTATCAGCTTAGAGCTGTCTACCAGCAGCTCATTCAGGCGTTGGATATGCAAGAAACAGAGCCGAAATTGATCGCCAGCGGTGGGGCATTGCTTAGTTCTCCCGTATTGCAGCAGATCGTGGTGGATACCCTCGGCACTCCCCTTTATCCCTCGAACGAGCACGAGGCATCTGCTCGTGGAGTCGCTCTCCTCGCGCTCGAAGCAATGGGTATTTTACCCGATGTTGGCAAGGTTCTCCCGTCTCTTGCCGCACCGGTGCAGCCTGATGCCGGTCGAGGGGAGATCTATCAGCAGGCGGCGGCCCGTCAATGGGAGCTGTATAAAACATTGCTGGGTGATATTTCTGAATAACTCGTACTAAGTTGCAGTACCCATCTCGAATGCGTGGTATACGTTGGCAGTATCAATACCGATCTCTGCTCTCTGACTTACCAGCCCCTGTTTAGCAATCTCTGGAAAGCTGATACAAACATATCAGCCTTCTCTTCTCTAAAAACACCGAGGATGTAGCGATCGGGGCGAACAACAACGAACAGATCTCGGTAATCAGCCAGAAAACCTGTATCATGTGATTGCACCACCATCAGGGATGCTTTACCTATCCTTAACGACTCATACGTTTCTTTATGCGGATGCTCTCTATCCAGAGAGTTGTATCCCTCTTTTCGAGGAATGCCAGGCTGTATACACACAAATTGTATTCCCAGTCGTTCCCAGAAATCGGTTTTCAGCGTGGCAAAGGCCTCTTTGGGATTGTGGTGGAAGCGCAGCAATGCAAAACCCGGTCCCAGTACTTCGTCAAGCAGGACACACCATTCCTGGGCTGTTGCCAATCTTGGTTGAGATAGCATCCGACCTGCTATCGTTCGATGTTTTCTCTCTTTATTGAAGAGTAAGAAGCCCGTTTTATACCTGGGCTGTGGCTTGATGCGGCCCTCAGACAAAATCTCTCGAATGGCCTGCACCTGGTTGAGCAGATGAAATACAATATCGCGACAGTAGGCGGCTGGCTTATTCGTCGACATAACAATGCTGCCCAGAAAAGAGGAGAAACGGATCATCTGTGCTACATGCCTGTGCCGTTCTTCGTGATAGGTATCGAGCAAGCGATCACTTGCCAGCCCATGTAATACCATCGCCAGTTTCCAGAACAGGTTATGTGCGTCACGCAGCCCGCTATTCAACCCTTGACCCCCAAAAGGGGGCATCATATGGGCTGCGTCCCCCAGTAAGAATACGCGTCCTTTTGAAAAGTTCTGTGCAATTGTCGAGTGGAAGGTATAGATTGTCCGCCGTATAATCTCGGAGTGAGGAGACCCACCCGCCTGCTTGATCAACGCGGCAATGCTATCTGTCCTTAAGAGGTCATTCTCTATCTCTCCCGGCAGCAGCATAAATTCCCAGCGCCTGCCCTTGTGAGGAGACGGAACGGTCACGGTCGGCCGACTCGGGTTACAGAAAAACATGGCGATTGGAGAAGATTCTTCGTCGTCTATAACATCGACCACCAGCCATTTTTGAGCAAAGGTCGTGCCTTTCATGGGAATGTTCAGCATGCGCCGGATGGTACTTCTGCCGCCATCACAGGCCAAGAGATAGTTGCACCAGACTTTTTGCAACATGCCAGAGGGTGTACGCAGAGTGACAATGACGCCGCTCTCGGTTTGTTCGAATGATTCAACTGTGTGCCGAAATAGTACATTGACACACGTGAAACGCTCAAGACCCTCGAGGAGAGTTGCCTCGAACTCGGGCTGGTTAAATGTGGAGATCAGCGAATACCCATTTCTCTTGCTTGATGGCTCCACCTTTGCCAGAAAACGCCCCGCCGAAACGTAATGGGCATGGATACCTGATAAAACGCTCTTGTTAACCGCGCTGCTTAAACCCATAGCCTGGCAGATGCGCAAACCTTCATCGTCAAGTGAAATAGCTTTGGGGTAGTCGCTCAAAGAGGCATTGGATTCAATGATCAATGTATCAATACCTGCCAAGCCTAGCAAATTACCCGCGCTAAGGCCGGTAGGACCGGCTCCTACGATAATGACAGAGACAACCTCACGAACCTGATGCTCCCGGTTGACACCAGCATGTGAGTTTGGGGATGTATTGCTGTTCATTGACAACGTATCCTCTGAGTGCAGTAACGAACTGTTTATATAGAGGATACGTTAATGGAGCGCGATGGGGCAATAATATGTGACGCTAGATTTTTTTTACTGCCAATGCGACATTCATCCCGCCGATGCCGCGAGCGCCGATAAGGACAGCAGAACCGGTTAATGGCCGTGCGTCATCTTGCACCATTGATAATCCATAGTGCGGGTCTAGCTCCTCACAATTGATCGTAGGCGGAATGACCTTCTCCTCCAGGGCGAGCAGGGCAGTAATCGTGTCGATTGGTCCAGCGGCGGCATAGCTATGACCCTGAGTGGTTCGTGGGACACTGACCAGGAGTTGTTCGATGTCCGCACCAAAGACTAGCTGTAATGCTTCCGCTTCTCCCTGGTCTGAAGGCGGTAGCGCTCTTCCATCAAGGCTGAAGTACGCGATATCCTTGAGGGATATTGTGCCCTCCTGTATCGCACGTCGGATGGCGCGAGCATATTGTTTCCCGTTGGAAGAAGGCACCGTTGGTCCATTTGCATCGTTGGTCTGGCCATAGCCAGCAATCTCTCCGTAGATGGTTGCCCCGCGTCTCAGTGCGTGATCGTAATCCTCTAGAACGCATATACCCGCACCTTCTGCCAGGATGAGGCCAGTGGCACGCTGGTCAAACGGACGATAGTCTCTTGGGTTATCTCCTGTTGCGCAGTAGCTATATTCACTGAGTTGACCGAGCAAATTGAGACTAAAGGGATGTAAGAATGCTTCACAGCCACCGCTAAGCAGGACATCCGCCGCGCCGCGCCGGATTGCGCTATAAGCCATACCCAATGCCTCCAGGCCACCAGCTGTATCGTTAACAGGTGTTTTGCAATATCCCTGCAGGCCATAGCGAATGGATGCCTGGCCCACGTTAGCTACTTGAAGCCAGGCTATAGCTGTATACGCGCTCATATAGCGCGGCCCGCGTACGTATAATGATTTGACCTGCTCCATCGCAAATTCAACGCCGCCAAAGGTATTCGCTATCACGCTACCTATACGTTGTGGATTCTCCTCTTCCAGGACAATGTTCGCATCGCTCAGTGCTTCCTGCATGGCAGCGAAGGCAAAGTGGGTCATGCGGTCAGTACGATTCGCCAGTTTGCGGTCGATATAGTCACTGACTGAAAAATCACTGACTTCACCGGCTACCTTGATCGATAAATCAGCTGTGGAGAAACGTCGAATAGGCTTAATGCCTGAGATGCCTTCCCTGGTCGCTTGCCAGAAAGCTTTTTTGCCAATGCCGTTTGCCGCCACCACACCTATTCCTGTAATAACCACTCGTCGCTCTGTTGTATGCTTCATAGTACTCCTCTACGTATGTGTATCAAGCCAATCAGGTTGTGTGAGGACGAGCGCATTATTCACGCCGCCAAAACCGCTTGAATGCGTCAACGCCACTTTGACCGTAGCCGGGCGTGCCACATTTGGTACGTAATCCAGGTCACATTGTGGGTCGGCTACTTCCTGGTTAATCGTTGGTGGAATGATCTGCCGCTCCAACGCCAGTACCGTCACAATAGCTTCGATGGCGCTGGCTGCTCCCTGCGCATGTCCAATCATTGACTTTGTCGAGCTGATAGGAATGCGATAAGCATACTCTCCAAAGACGGCCTTATATGCTACTGTCTCCGCGGCCTCGTTATAAGGCGTCGAACTCCCGTGCGAATTGATGTAATCCAGCTGATTCATGCTGATCTCTGCCTCATCCAGCGCTTGCCTCAGAATGTGCTGGAGCGGTGCTCCATCAGGAGGGAGAGCCGTCATATGGTACGCATTACTATTGGAGGTAAAGGCAATCAGTTCCGCGTATATATGTGCGCTGCGAGCCAGCGCCAGCTCTCGTTCTTCCAGCACAAGGACGCCAGCTCCCTCCGCCATCACAAAGCCGTCCCGGTTAAGGTCATATGGACGTGAAGCCCGCTCTGGATCATCGTTGCGCGTACTCAATGCGCCCAGAACACAGAAACAATCTAAACCTGCGTAGCTTATAGCGGAATCGGATCCTCCCGTCAGCATGCGATCTGCTCTACCCTCCTGGATTGCCCAGTAAGCCTGTCCGATGGCATCTGCTCCTGCAGAGCATCCTGTTGAAAGAACCAGGCACGGCCCATGTAGTTGATGATGAGTGGCAATGGCCGCTGCGGGCGCGTGAGTCATCAGCAGTGTTAGTGGAATAAATTCGTCGGTAGTGTTTCGTGGAGCATGTTTCCCGCGATTGGTCATCTTCGCCCACAGCCACTCTGCTTCTTCGCTAGAGGCCATCGCTGAGCCCATGTATACTCCTATCTCATCGCGCTCTTCATCGCTCAAGGTATCAAGTAGACCGGCATCTTGTAGTGCAAGATTGGCCGTTGCTAGTGCCAGCTGCGTATTGCGGTCGGTCAGATGGCACTCAATTGGCGTCAGCCCTAACGCCTCCGGATCGAAGTTTGTAATTTCTCCCGCTATTTGCGCCGGCAGCGCGCTGGCATCGAAACGGGTGATGCGCTTGATACCGGAACGGCCAGCAACACAGGCATTCCAAAAATCTTCCTTTCCGATGCCATTACAGGCCAGTACACCCAACCCAGTGATAACGACACGACGTTGCATGTTACCCTCCTTTGGTAAGAACCGACTTTATCCGATCACATCGTTCCTCCCCCTAATTATTTACTCAATATGATGAGTTTGTCTGTGATTTGATTGGCTTCCCCTGTGTGCATTGCCTCACTGTTTGCTTATTTTTGTACAAAAAGCTCCCCCTTTGAAATTGATGCTGGAAATATTAACGATGGGGCAGTGGGAGCTTCCGTCCGCACCGGAATTTGGGCGTAGTCCTCAGGATGTTGCCAAATCCCTATGTTCGAATATCCTTTCGCTTCAAACCGATGCATACAGCGATGGCAAGCACTACGATGAGTATTCCAAGGGCCCCCCATGCAACCAGCATGCGTTGCACTGAGTCCGTATGACTGTAAATTGAGAAGAGCTGTCCCTGGAACGTATTGTTATCTCCCCAGAGTTTGTCGCCACCAAGTTTGTCGCTGTGCAGGCCAATTGAAGTGCCAAGCGCGGTCATTGCCCAGCGCGTTGGGAATATCATGGCAGCTGCCTGCAAGAAGTAATCTTTGAGTGGTATCTCAACACCGGCAAAGACTACCTGTGGAATAAGCAGGAACGGCAGCAGGCTGTTGGCGCTATCCTCATTGGCAGCGAACGCCGATGCCGTCAAGCCAACCATCAAACCTGCCAGGGCTGTGAGCACCAGCGTGATATAGGTCTCCAACACAATCGGCAGGATGATACCCTGGTGCAGTGGCTCGAAGAGGTTAACGATGATCAGCAGCGCCGCGCTTTGAACCAAGGCTAACATTCCCAGTACAAGGAACTTCGAAGCGACGTAAGGAATGATTCCCAGGTTTACCGTACGTTCGCGGCGGTAGATGGACGCTTCCTTGACGATCTCTCGTGTGCCATTGATACAGCCGAAGAGCACGGCCACAAAGGCAATGATGAAGAGCGCGCGTTGTGCATTGATGCTATCGCCTATGACAATGAAGTCTTGTAGTGCTGCATTTTGTTTGGTTTGAAGATCCTTCCCACTAAAAGTGTTGACGTACTGTTTCCCCGTGGAGTCATTCTTGAGATAAGTGATTATCCTGTTACAATCAACCACGTCGTTTTTCCCCGTGTTCAGACCGATGATGCCTCCGGACTGGGGTGGTAAGGCGATCTTGGTTGTGCTGATACGCGGCGCGCATTGCACGACTTTGTTAGCGTCAAAAATGCCAGCTCCCACCTCGAATCTAATCAGAAGCATCAACAGGAGCGCGATCAATGGTGCCTGTAAGAGCAAAATGATCAGGTTGCTTGTATCGTTTCTGAGTAATTCAAGGTTACGTTGATTAAGCAGGAAGAACTGCTGAAGGGGGTTACCGCGCTTAGGTCGTTTCACCTCTTTAGTTTGGGGTACGCCGTTGACTTGACCCGTCTCAGCGGATCCGCTCCTGAGCGGTGCAACGACGTATTGTTTGTACTGGTTGGAGACTTTAAAGCGCGCAGCTGCTTCCTCCGGTATATTTGGATTCTCGTCTGTCGGTTCCAGGCTGCTGTAAATTTCGGCGAAGTCGGTTTTGCCGAAATACGCTTTTGCCTCTTCAGGTGGCCCGAAAAAGGCCAGGCGTCCTCCCTGACAGAGAAAACAGACGTAGTCACAGGTATTGATATTGTTAGTCGCATGTGTCACCAGCACGATGGTATGTCCCTTGTCAGCAAGCCTGCGCAGCAGGAACATCATTTTGCGGTCCAGACCTGGATCCAGACCCGATGTTGGCTCATCCAGGAAGAAAAGACTGGGATTGGCCAGCAACTCAAGGGCAATTGAAACGCGTTTACGCTGTCCACCTGAGAGTTTCTTGACCAGGAGTTTGCGCCTACCGCTCATCTCGACGTCTTCCAGTACTTCATTGATACGCTGCTTGATTTGCGCCGAGGTGAAGTCACTGGGCAGGCGAAGCTTGGCGGCGTAGTAGAGTGCTCGTTCAACGGTCAAGTCGCGGTGCACGATATCATCCTGTGGCACATAGCCCAGTTGGGAGCTGAAGGAGGCCAGGTTGTGGTAATAATCCTTCCCATTATAGAGTACTTTGCCGGCTTGCGCGGGTCGCAAGCCGTTTAGCGCATCCATCAGCGTCGATTTACCGGCGCCAGATCCGCCTACCAGTGCAACGAATTTGCGGGGAGGAATGGTAAAAGAGAGATCGTTCAGCAAGACGTAGTTGTTGTTCCCCGTCTTTTTAAGATTGAGGGCGTCAATACGAATAAAGTTGCTTTCGTCATACTGTGTTAGCTGATTGGCTTCAAAGACGAGCTTGTAGGGCCCTATACGGATTTCATCGCCCAGCTTGAGGAGGTGGCTGGTGGTCAGTTCGGAATTCACATAGACATGGTTGGTGCTATTCATGTCGAGTATGCGATACGTGCCCCCTTCACGCACAAGACGCGCGTGATGCGCGGAAACCTGCGGGTGATTGAGCACCACGGTGTTCCCCGCTGCACGCCCGATGGTGAGTTCGGGAGCACCTAGCTTTATTGGCTGTACCGGAGCGAGCATCTCCTGTTGTGTGCCTGTGCCATCATTGTAAGCAAGCGTGATCAGCGTGCCGTTTTCATCGCCGATACGGAAAATATCACCTCGAACGAGCGCATGGCGGAATGGCTCATCTCCCCGTATTTTTCTACCCTGGTACAAAAGCCCATTGAGCGTCCGTGGTTTATCCGGGTGGGGATGGATAAGCACGAATTGATTGCCTTCCCGTGATATCTGAATATGGTGGTTAGATACGATACCTCCATCCCTGATGACAATATCATTGCTGGTATCGCGCCCAATGGTGATGATATTTTTCGTTAGTGGATAGCTTTGCTTACTGCCAAAGATGTTGCTACTCACTTCAATCGAAGGTACGCCGGTCGTTCCAGGCTCGGCGATCTGGGTTTCATCAGGCCGTCCAGCCAGGCCGGCTGTGTGATAGGCAGGATATTGTTGCGATGGAGCGGGCTGGTACTGTTGTGCAGGCGGAGCCACAGGATATTGTTGCTGTGGTGGCGTGACAGCATACTGCTGCGCTGACTGAGCCATAGGGTACTGTGGCGGCGGAATCGGTGTCGGTTGAGCCGCATAGTGCTGTGCTGGCGGATTCATAGGGTACTTTGGTGGTGTGGCAGGATATTGCTGCTGGGGCTGAACGACATGCTGTGGTGAGGAAGCCTGCTGCTGATATAATGGCACTATGGGTGGCGTTGGAGTAGCAGCCTGGGCTTGTGCGCGTACCTGGAACAGGAAGGTGGTATCTTCCCCTAGCCCAATAGTGTTTCCGTCGGCAATAGTTGCCTGCTGCACTGGTACACGATTCACGGTCATCATATTCTGGGGAGAAAGCTTCTCGATACTCCAGGAGCCATTTTGCCAGATAATGCGGGCATGCGACCTGGATACTCTCTGATCGCCTTTTACCACAATGTCATTGGTGGACTCCCGACCAATAGTCGTGATTGGTTTCGTTATCTGGTATGTTTTACCTGCGAGCGAACCTGTGAGAAATTTGATAGCTCCTGATTCTGGTGGTTGAAAAGCTGCGTTCACACTCTACCTCCTGCCGGCCAGCCCTTTTGTAGTACAACCCGGGTTGTAAAAGCTGGCCTCTCGCATACAATTATATTATAGAGCTTAACAACTAGCAATACGTCTCAGTTCAAGATAGCAACCGATCCTCTATCCTTTGGCAGAAAGGGAGATTGAATGAGTACCCAAAGGATGGAGAACTGTATTGGACGGGTTATGCTGTCATGACCCGCTCATTTTGTGCGAGGGCCAGCCCGAGATGCGGCCGCGTCGTGACATACATTCCCTCAATGGCTGTTTCCGCGGACATTGATGAGCGCAAGAATACCTTGTGATAGACCTGGTACATAGCCTTGGCTCGCTCGGCCTCTTCCGGCGGTAGTTGCCCCGCCAGTCCTTCTATCGGCAATTCCCTGGGTAAATCCACAACATCGTTCTGATCTTCTATGCCCGACACGACGAACAAAAATGCTTCATTCAGCGCTTCGGCGTCGCTGTAGTCGTTGTGTGTTAGTTGCTGCGCCTGCCAGAAGTAGTTTGCCTTACCTCTGTACTGCATGTACAGGCCAGAAACAATCACCATCAGGCGCAGATAGGCGTGACGATAACTATGCTCGTAGAAATGGAGCGCCTGTGCTTCTGTAACTTCTCCACGATACATACTGGCGATACTCGCTGCCGCCAACAGTGAACCGTGTGTGGCCAGGTGTACACCCGTTGAAAGAAGTGGATCGATAAAACAAGCGGCATCCCCAACCATGAAGTAGCCTGGTCCCGATATTTTATCGGACATGTACGAGTAATCTTGCTCAACCTTCATCTGCCCCGGTACGAATGTAGCATTCTTGAGGAGATCAAGGATGAGCGGGCACTCGTCCATCGCCTCATAGTAAATCTGCTCGAGGGATTTACCCTGCTGCCTTTTCTCTTTGAAAGTTGTCTTATGTAGTACCAGGCCGACACTCATAGTGTCATTATGCAGAGGGATACCCCAGAACCAACCGTCAGGCACAGATCCAACCGCGATTGCCCCATCAGGGGCAAAGGACATTCTGTCGGCACCCTGCCAGTATCCCCAGATGGCGACGTTTTGAAATGCGTCGTGATAGTGTCGATTCTTGAGATAGCGCATCCCCATGATACCCGCGCGCCCCGATGCATCCACAAGTGTGTCAAAGGAGATTTCACCGGTATTTGTATCACCAGGTCCCTGTGCCCAAATAGCGCTACATGGCCTTTCTCCATCGAAGGTCAAGCCGCGAATCTCCGTACCCTCGTAGACTTTTACTCCCTGGCTCTTCGCGTGTTCTAGCAGCAGTTGATCAAACTCCGCGCGCACTACCTGGAAACTGTATGGGTGGCGCAGCTTCGTAAAATCTAATTCCCATGATTCATTGCCCCATGCGAAGTAGCCTCCATCTTTGCGTTGAAAGCCGTATGCCTCGACCTTCTCCCTCGCGCCAATAAGGTCAAGTATTTCCAGGCAGGATGGGAGGAGTGACTCACCAATATGATAACGCGGGAAGACTTCTTTCTCGATGAGTGTAACATCGAAACCTTCGCGGGCTAGCAGCGTGGCAGTGGTAGAACCGGCAGGTCCACCGCCGACTACAAGAACTTGGGTGGTTGAATTCATGTTTTCTCCTTTCAATCCGGGTGGGCTTTATAACCCCTTTCGTCCCTGATTTAACTAAAGAATACCATATTTATGGTTCTGTTTCCGTTCATTCAGTCACAATAAAGGGGTGATTTTGTTCACATGTGTGCAGATTCTTAAACGAGAAACTGCTCGATCAGCGGAGTAACAACTTCAGCTCGTGAATACAGGAAGAAACGTTCTCCACCCTGGACAAGATGGTAACCGGCACAATTGGGTAACTGCTTGGACAGCCAGTGCGTTTCTGGTTCGGGCGAGAGGGCATCATCATAGCGATTGATCAATAGTATAGGCATTGTCAGCGCATCCAGGCGTTGCCTCATATCGAAGTAATGGATGACAGGGAGCACAGAGAATTTGTAGACAAAGGGCCAGAGCTGTATTTTACAGAACTGTTCCTCGACGAGGTGACGTGGGAGGCTGCGCACAGTTTTCGTCGCCATGTCTCGTGATGCCATGATATAGTTCACGACTGTACGCCGCAGGAACCAGGCGGGAACAAACTGCTCAACGGGCAAGCGCACAAATAGTTCGTGGAGCAGCC
>MNIY01000104.1 GCA_001919995.1 Ktedonobacter sp. 13_1_20CM_4_53_11 | reverse complement strand
ACGTTGAACTTTATATTCGCACCTACAACACCCTCCTGCGCAGCTCTGGCGAGATAAGCCTGAAAGCCCTGGTGCAGGCACATTATAATATTGATTCGAGCCTGCATCCTGAAGCTCGGTCACCGTATCCCGATATGTCGGCGCTAATCTATAGTGTGCTGCGGCTACCTGCCTCGATTATCCATTGCAATCTGGTATTGCTGGGGCAATCTGAAGAGGTATTCCAGCAGCAGGGATTTCATGTCGATAGATGGGAGGCCGTCACCGCCTCGGCAAGGCGTAGAAAGTGGTTCTATGATGGCGAGGAGACGCTGGCTGTCTACGTTGCCAGCGTAAGCGATACCGACGATATCGTGCCCATCCTGGTTGCCTTCCAGATTGAATGGAACAAATTATACTACTTGCTCAAAGCAGATGCCACCACCATGCCGCTGCTGGAGACGCGTATGGATCGCTCCTCTCCAGTCTTCGCAGAAATTACCAAGGTGCTGCGCGAGCGGCTGCACATCCATCCAGATGACTGGCGTAGACTGGAGTTGATCTGGGGTGATCGCCTCTGGGAAAATCTGCGCATAATCGGCAGAAACCGCAAAAGCTTCTTGCTGCGTATGCTGGGTGGTTCACATGTTGGCTATGTCCGCTCTACGCGCAAATGGTGGGCACCTGTTGAACACTTGCTAACCGATACGCTGGGCATTCAGGATAAGCCTGTCTACTTCGTTTCCAGCAATACGCATAGCCTCGTCAACCTGATGTCTGGCTGCGTCTTGAGGCGCGAGGATGAATTGACTCAATACGCGTTGAGCGGTCAGGACCCCTACCTCGCCGACGAGTGCCGCAAACTCCAGCAAGGAGCGGTTCCCGGTAACTGGCAAAACTTTCTGTACTTTGCCGCTCGCGAGTGGGCGCGTACACCTACCGGGAAAGAATTCGCGCGCAATCGCCTACGCGAAGAGCAAGAGCGCGGCATCTGGCACGTAGGAGCGCGTCATGGTCTGGAGATTGACGCGCAGGTGTTTGAACTCGCCAAATTGCACAACATGGAGATTGATCCGCGCTGCCGCATGCCTGGGATGGATAAACTGGCCAGCAGTCAGGCCATTATCATCAATATTGATTATCCTCTCGGTATGGCTGCCTATAGAATGCTGCGTGAAATCATGGAGAATGTATCGCAGATTCGTGGTATCTATGTCCTGGGCAAAGCTGCCACGCTTAATGGCAGTATCGGCGATGTGCTGATCTCCAATGTTGTGCTTGATGAGCACAGTCAGAACGTCTACTGGTTGGATAATTGCTTTATCGCGCAGGATGTCCAGCCCTACCTGATCTATGGTTCTGTGCTGGACAATCAAAAGGCTGTTTCGGCTAAGGGAACCTATCTGCAAAACCGGCAGTACCTGGATTTCTATTATCGCACGAACTATACAGTAGTGGAGATGGAGTGCGGCCCATATCTCAACGCCGTCTACGAAGATCAGTACCTGACGCGCTACCCCACAGGCGAGAATATCAATTTTGCCCGCCTGCCTTATGAGTTGGGTATCCTGCACTATGCTTCGGATACTCCATATACACGTGGCAAGAACCTTGGGGCAGGCAGCCTGTCGTACTTTGGCATGGACTCGACCTATGCCAACGCTGTTGCCATTCTCCGCCGCATCTTCGAGCGCGAGATCCGCGTGGTGAAAGAGCAGGAGGAGAGCATCAATGTTGTCGAGATCGAACAGAGGACGGAGACAAAGGTGCCATAGGAACGCCATTTCTATAGCCTGCGGGCTTCGGTAATGGCATTTCTACGGCACTTCGTTCACTACTCTACGCCGATATCCCAGGCCTGTTGCAGGTCGGCGCGCGAGTAGCATTGAAAGGCCATCAACGTGTTGGTCTTTGTAATAGCGGGAAGTTGCACCATACGAGTAGTAACCACTTCGGCCAGATCCTCATATTGTTGCAGGCGCAAAAGCGCTACCAGGTCATAATCCCCTGTAACGGAGTAAACCTCCGCTACCCCTTCGATCTCTAACAGACTTTGGGCCGTTTCATTGACCTGACCTCGTTGTACATTGATGAGAACGACAGCAGACACCATACGATACTCCTTATAGGGTAACATCCTGGGGTCTTGGAGACCTGACCCCTGCATTGTCCTTAAAACAACGGCGGTGGAGGCACCACAGGCAAATCCATGCTGAGGCCTATCACCTTGATTTTCTTGCGCAGCGAGTCCAGCGCGTAACGCGGTGATACCCAGGGATCTTGTTGCATCGCCAGGATGTCCGGGATGTTTTCATCCGCCGGGGTTAGCGCGGTGAAAGCAACCTGCGCGTATTTATTGATAGCCGCTTTAACGACCCTGGCGTTAGCCGCGTCGCGCTGTATCATTTCTCTCAGGAATTTCACACCAAAGACAACGTGGCGTGATTCATCGCGCGCAACAGCGGTGAAGCCGCCGCGAAATGCCGGAAAGAGATTATTCTGACGGTAAAATTCCAGGATGCCGCGTTGACCAGCCAGTGCCATTGTGCCCTCGACGATCACATGATAGAGCGTTATCCCTTCGATCAGGTGATCCAGGTTTTTGGGTTCTTGTCGAATATGTTCAGCAACATCCGCGAGTGAGTCAATCAGGATATACTGGAGATGCTTGTTCATATACTGCCGTATATTATCCAGTGTGTCCTCCAACCTTGTTTTATCTATACCGAGCACTTCTTTGAAAAAGCGAGCGAAAAAGACGGTATGACGTGCCTCGTCGGCCAGCTGCGTGGTCAGGAAGATACGCATCTCCTCATCGGGCATCGCTGTAATATATGGTGCCAGCGTGTCTGTGACGCATGCCTCCCCTCTAAAGAAGGCCGATAGCCCATATAGACGGTCCTGCCGTTCCTGTTGTCCCATCTTTTCCCATTGGAAGCGATCGGGGGAGAAATCTATCTCCTCTGCGCGCCACTGCTGGCGCTCCCAGCGATAGAACAGTTCTCTATACGATGGTAAATGGACCAGCCCCTGGTCGATAATATTCAGAACGTTATCAATAGGCGTCTGCTGTAACTGGGTCAATGGCGCATTTTCTAATGGCAGTTCAATGGACATGTTGTCTCCTTAGTTCCTTTTTATCGATCTTTCCCACCGCATTGCGTGGCAATACACTGATAAACTCGATCTCACTTGGTGTTTTATAGTTCGCCAGCCATTCACGGCAATAAGCGAGGAGAGTCTCCGCGTCGACGGGAGCACGAGTAACGACGAAGGCTTTCACTTCTTCACCCATACGCTCCGATGGTATGCCGACCACCGCCACCTCGCTCACTGCTGGATGCCTGCTGAGTACTTCTTCTACATCGCGAGGATAGATATTGAACCCCCCGCGGATGATCAGGTCCTTCTTACGTTCGACAATATACAAGTAACCATCTTCGTCAAAGCGTCCCATGTCGCCTGTATGCAGCCAGCCATTCTTCAACGCCGCCTCTGTCTCGTCGGGCATATTGTAATAGCCAGTCATGACATTGGGGCCACGAGCAATCACCTCACCTATTTCGCCAACAGGTACTGGTTGGTCGTTTTCATCCACTACGAGCACTTCTACGTTTGGTAGAGGCTTCCCTACTGAGCCAGGCCTCCTTTCCATTTCGAGGCTATGGCCGGTAAGGGCGGCGCTGGCCTCGGAGAGACCGTAACCCTCGAGAATGCGGCAGCCAAATTTCTGCTCGAAACCCTCTAAAACCGCTTTTGGCAGCGGCGCGGAACCGCTGACACAGGTTTGTAAGCTGCTGGTGTCATACTTGTCAGTATCTGGGGTGAACAGTAAAGCGACAAACATTGCTGGTACACCGGCGAACGAGACAATGTGATGGCGCTCGATCGCGGAGAGCACCGCGCTTGTATCGAAGCGCGGATGTGCCACAATGGTCTGACCGCGCAAAAAGAAGACATTAGCAGCAAGAATACCGTAGGCGTGGGCCAGGGGGAGGACAGCCAGAGTATGCCCTTCATCCCGCGTCTCACGTTCCGGCCCACGTCCACCTAATGCGTTGGAGATGAGGCTGCGATGGGTCAGGACGACCCCCTTTGGACGACCAGTAGTACCAGATGTATAGAGGATGACAGCGATATCATCTTCTGCTACGGGTACCGCATCCTTGGATGAGAGGAAATGCTCCGCGCCTGCTTCGCCCTGTATCACTATGTCGCTATAGGCATGAATAGCGTAGGAGCGCGAGCCAGCGTCTCCAGTACTCAGAGTCCTGGTGGCTTGTACTTCTGGATTTCCTGTAGAAATAATGTGTTGCACCATAGGGACATCAGCCAGAGCGCTGCTCAATAAAGGGAGGAGAACGGGACTGGTGAACACAACCCTGGCGGTGGAGTTCTCAGCGATATAGCGTACTTCTGGCGCCTTGAGAAGTGGCATAACCGGTATAATGAGGGCACCCGCGCGGGCGATTGCCTGGTACGCAATGAGGACCTCTGGGCAGTTCAACATCATAACGATGATCCGGTCGCCTTTTTTAATCCCTAATGCTTGCAGACCGGTCGCCAATTGTGCGGCTTCCCTGGCAATATCTATGTTAGTATATTCCCGTACATCCTGCTGATCTTCGTAGATCATAGCTTTGTAGGGGCCGAAACGAACGCAATTATAAATGGAGAGATCGGAGAGTACATGTAAATCCTGGTCGTTCATCGTGGGTTTCTCAACCGTCATACCTTTACCTCTTCTTTGAGTGTAAGGGGAATGGATACTACCGCTTCACCAACAGTGACCTTCTCGCCTTTCTGGTTTTGCGCCCAACACTCGATCGTCACGAACTCATATCCTTCGTTCTCACTGGTACGCGCTTTAATCTTGCCATGACAGGTGATGGTATCTTCCAGGCGAACCATATTGGAAAAGCGTACCTTGAACCGTGTTAGATAGACTTCGGGTATGTCGGAGATGCGTTGGTTGATGAATTGTCCGAGAAAAGCCATGCTGAGCATACCTTGAGCGATAACGCTATCCAGTCCTACGCGATGCGCTGCCTCTTCGTCAAGATGTATAGGATTGTAATCCCCAGATGCTTCAGCATAGCGCTGTAGCTGCTCCTGCGTGATTGGCGGTTTCACTAATGGGATGAGCTCTTCACCAATAGTTGCGTTCAAAATACTCATGGGATGTCTCCATGTAGTTCAGCTAAGGGCAGGACGCGTCGTATCGCGCCAGGATCCTTATCTCCAGATGAGCGTAATCCTTACGCCCCTACAATGTTTCGTTCAAGCTATGGAGGATGAGATGTTGTATGATCTTTTCACTGTAGCATTTTTACCCGCTATTATGCAAGGGGTTATAAGACAGGATACATTATGCGCCACAAAGTGGAAGGAGCTTCGATAACAGCCGGTTCCCAGCCAGGTTCACCATATAAAATAGATTCATTCCATTTTGGGTTTTTTCTAAAGAAGCGGTAACGTATGTGCCACTTGTTTCCAACTTTCTTTTTCTCATGAAAGGCTGTGTCCAGACCAAGACTAAAACTGAGCAATTGGGCGTAATACGGTTGCAGCATATACTCCATAGTATCCGTATCTAGCTCGTGATCAGTAAAAGCCATTTGCATGTCAAAGTAGTAGGGATAGTGCATCACCTCCGGGTCGCGGTCCTCTTCGTCGGTGCGATGGATCAAAATGAGCATTCCTAACATTTCAAATTGGCAATACGGTTCACCTACGAAAGTGTCCTGTCGAAACGGGGGGAGTGAGAAGATAGTGCGTATCTCTGAGGTGAGTTGATGTAATGACTTATCTGTCCTTATACATATTTGAAACGACATGGAAAAGCTCCTTACGGGAGGTAGAAGGTGAACGTGTTAAGACTTTTCTCATCTTACGCCCAGTAAGAAAAGGTGTCAAGCGAAGAGACTGGTTGGCTGAAATGGCTCAGAATAATATATAAAATACCTTGCACCCACTTGCTATGCCTGATATACTTGCATTACAATATTTGAGAGCATGTTCTAAAACATGCGAAGGATTGACCCTCGCGGTCGTCCAGCATTGCCGCTGGATGCCTAGTCTAAGCAGGTAGGAGTAAAAAGGCCGACATGGTTGCCGCCCGTACATCTCGTACACCCGCGCCGCCACCACGGCAAGCAGGCCCTATCGTGCATGCAAGTCATACGATTAAGGATTGGTTGGCACTCTACTGGCAAAAATTAAACCTCCCGACGCAAGAACTTGGTAAACTGGCTATTACTCAGGATCGCCAGGAATATATGCGTTGGACGGGAAAACGACTCAATAGTATGGTGTTAGGCTGTTACTGCTACCTCCCGGCTCCACACCATTCACAGACAGGAGTGAAAACACGTACTCGCAATACTTTGCATTCACAAACTCTCCTTGTCTTTGAAGATAGTCTGCAACTTCAACTGCCAAGCCATCGTCACCTCATTTTTATTGAGCCGGATATGCAACCACAGTCAATTGAAGTAACGGTGGCCCATGAATTGATACACCTGGCTGATCGGATAAAAGGAACCCCTCGTCGTCACCGCCATCATGGATACGACTCGATCGCAGCCGATGAGGCTGCTGTTACTGGCTATGGCCTGGAAGAGCTACGCCGTCTTCTGCGCGAAGAAAGTGCGCGGCGTGAGGCTTTATGCCGCAAACGTCGTCCAATTCGCTACCTTTATATCTGCCCAAATTGCGGTAATCAATATCCACGTACCCGCCGTTATTCACAGGCCGTTTCATGTAGCAAGTGCGATAAGGCCTTCAATCCACGTTACCAGCTTTTGTTGCGTGCATAAAGCCGGAGTAAGTTCACCTTATGGATGCGCTTCTGCCAGTTCGTGTTGGAGTTCTTGTAGCCAGTCAAGCAATGAGCGGGTCTGGTAAATGCGCCCGCGTAGAACAACGTGGTCGAAGAACGCCTCATCACTAGTTTCTAAGGGCAGCGAATGCCGAGCCTCAAGATGATTGAGAAAGTTTCTGCAGGCGATAATTTGCTGGTCAATGAGATGTCCGATTTCCTCTGGGGTAAACTGCTGGACGAAGTAGAGCTTGATGAGAAAGAGGATGCGAATCTCTCGTGGTCGCTCAACAGGTTCTTTTAGCCACTGGAAGAAGATATGCCGTCCCTGCGCAGTGAGGTGAAAGATTTTGCGCGGTGGACGCAGCCCCTGGGTCTCTAGCTGCGCTTCTATATACATCAGCCGTTCAAGTTTTTTCAAGAATGCATACATCTGGCTCATTTCAAGGTGGACGATCTGTCCCAGCGCGCCGTTTTTGAACTGCTGGAACATCTCATAACCATGCATGGGCTGACTTTCCAGTAGCCCCAGTATGGCATATTCTGCTGGCTCACTGATATACATTGTTTTCCCTCGATTTATGAACAAGAACAGTTTCATTATAGTGCACTGGTTTAGCCAGGGCAATATGTTATGTGTTCGACTGTGTGAAAATCTGATTGAGCCTGCGTATTATAATAGACGAATAATTTGTTCGCGAATAAATCCTTTCAATGTAAGAGCCGCTTGAGAGGCCAATTTTCTACTTGATTGATTGCTATGAAGTGGCTCTCCATGCGGTGTGGTGCTCTTCACTGCGTTATAAAGCAAGGCTATACCCTTGTTTTCCTTGGAATCGCGTGCTATACTCCTAAACGGCAGTGAGGTTGTGATGCCGCTCTAGGGGCCCAACACCACTTTTTTGGGACGAAAAGCGACGTGTGTTGATTGTAAGGAGGACTTTGAACCTATGGCCACGAAAAAAACCGATGCGAAATCGACAACTACTGTAGGTAGACAAGAACTGTCAAGGCGCATAGCTAAAGATGCGGACCTCTCTCAAAAGCAAGCTCAAGCTGCCTTAGAAGCCACTTTGGTGGCCATTCGCGAGACTCTTGAGGGCGGTAGTGAGGTGCGTTTGGTCGGCTTTGGCTCATTCAAAGTGCGCGAGAGTGCAGCACGTAGGGGGGTTAATCCACGCGACCAGAAACCAATCGAGGTACCCGCGAAAGAGCGTGTGCGTTTCTTTCCTGGAAAAGAACTCGCAGACGCTGTCGTTAAAAAGAAGAAATAGTATAGCACCCTTCTTCGGGGTGCTCGTTGTACTCACTGCCACCAACTAACAATCTCATAACGGGAGACAACAATGGCTCAGAACGGGATCTTTTGCTCTGGCAAGGACCCCTTCCTGAGCCATTGTTATCTTCTAGCACTATGGAAAGTGCATGAAGCAGCATACCTCTATGATTCTCATCCTTCTTGCGGTACAATGAATAACGATGTAATCACAGTGTAGTGAGATAGAAGACCTCATCACATACCGTGTTGTATGGTCGGGCTGCTCATACATACAAAAATGTTTCATTAAACAGGAGAGGCCTATGGCTATCAGCAACGCCACACTGGCGGGATTGACCCGTACAGAACTATTAGAGATGCATTATAAGATGGCTCTCATCCGCCGCTTTGAGGAGAAGAGTGCCGAAGAATATACACGAGGTAGGATTGGTGGCTTTATGCACCTGTATATAGGCCAGGAGGCTGTTGGAGTGGGCAGCATTACCGCGCTGCGACCGGACGACAAAGTTCTTTGCAGTTATCGGGAACATGGTCATGCGCTGGCGAAAGGGATGGATCCGGGGGCTATAATGGCCGAACTCTTTGGCAAAGTTACAGGATGTAGCAAGGGCAAAGGTGGCTCCATGCATATGTGGAGCAATGAACTGGGTCTTTATGGAGGCAATGCTATCGTGGCCGCGCAGCTGCCCATCGCGGCGGGTGTTGCTTTCGCCGCCAAGTACCAGGGGCAGGATACCGTTATCGCCTGCTATTTCGGCGATGGAGCCGTTGATGAAGGAGCCTTTCACGAATCGCTGAACCTGGCATCCGTCTGGAAGTTGCCAGTCGTGTATGTCTGCGAGAATAATCAGTATTCAATGGGTATGGCTGTTGGGAAAGCCTGGGCGGTCGATAGTTTGCTGCCCCGTGCGGAAGCGTACAATATGCCGGGCGACCAGGTTGAGGGCATGGATGTGATAGCTGTTTATGAGTCGATGAAACAAGCTGTAGAGCGCGCCAGAGATAATGAAGGCCCCACCTTGCTCGAGATCAAAACCTACCGCTTTCGTGGACACTCCATGACCGACCCTGCATATTATCGTACTCGTGAAGAAGAGCAACAGTGGCGTACCACTCGTGACCCCATTGGTATTTTTGAGAAAAAATTGCTGGATAATGGCCTTGCTACTCAGTCTGAGTTTAATGATAACGACGCGAGAGCGATCCAGGTATCCGAAGATGCGGCAGAATTTGCCGAAAATAGCCCCGATCCCTCACTCGATGAGCTCTATACCGATGTGATGGCTGATAACTCCACCGCCCTCACTTCCCGTTACGAGAGGAAATAGTAAACATGCGTACGATTACCTATAGAGATGCGCTTCGTGAAGCGATCCGCGAGGAGATGCTGCGTGATGAACGTGTCTTTATTATGGGCGAAGATATTGCCGGGTATGGTGGCACCTATGCCGTCACCAAGGGACTGTATGAAGAATTTGGCGAGAAACGTGTTCGTGACACTCCCCTGGCGGAAGAGGTTATTACTGGGGTAGCTATTGGTGCCGCGCTGGGCGGCTTGAGACCTATCATGGAACTGATGACGATCAATTTTAGTTTACTCGCCAGTGATTTACTTGTGAACAGCGCCGCCAAGATGCGCTACATGTTTGGTGGGCAACCTGCCGTGCCATTTGTCGTGCGTATGCCTTCTGGAGGCGGCGCGCAGCGTGCCGCGCAACACTCGCAATTATTTGAGACGTGGTTTGCCCACGTTCCAGGACTGAAAGTCGTCATGCCCGCGACTCCCTACGATGTCAAGGGGATGCTTAAATCTGCTGTGCGCGACCCTGACCCGGTCCTCTTCATTGAGCACGAGTTGCTGTACAATGTCAAAGGCGAGATGCCGGACGAAGAGGATGATTATACTGTGCCGCTCGACTGTGGAGAAGTGAAACGGCCTGGTCGGGACATAACCATTATCACTTTTTCGCGCATGTTGCATCTCTCGTTACAGGCCGCAGAAGATCTGGCGAAAGAGGGTATCGAAGCTGAAGTAATCGACCTTAGAAGTATTCGGCCTATTGATATTGACCTGCTCGTTGATTCTGTGAAAAAAACCAACCGCGTGGTCATTGCTGAAGAGGGCTGGAAATATTACGGGACGGGCCAGGGCCTGGCCGCGCTAATATACGAAAATGCTTTTGACTATATGGATGCTCCTATACAACACGTGACTGGCGCGGATGTACCCATGCCCTACTCAAAAGTGTTGGAACGTGCTGCACTCCCGAAAAAAAGTGATATTGTCAACGCAGCAAAGGCAATTGTCCCGGCGGCCCTGGTTCGCAAATAAATCGGAGATAGGCTGATGAAAACAGTAGAGATGCCCAAAATGGGCGATAGCATGGAAGAGGGTAAGATTCTTCGCTGGATCAAAAAAGAGGGTGAACCGGTCAAAAAAGGGGAGATGCTCGCGGAAGTCGAGACAGATAAGGTCAATATTGAGATTGAAGCCTTTGCCAGCGGGATACTACGCAAAATCATTGTGCCAGAAGGTACCGCAGCGCCCGTTGGTTCAAAGATTGCACTGATTGGGGCGTCAGATGAGCCGCTGCCCGGAAATCTGGGCGAGAATGGTGCAGGAGTACAAACATCGGCGAACAGTGAGCCGCAGGTGAAGGATGTGCCGTCACAAGTACCTGTCGGGGTCAACACCTTGTCTTCCAGCGGAATCACTACTTCCGGCACCCAGGGCCGTATCTTTATCTCGCCTCTTGCTCGTAGATTGGCCGCTGAAAACCACGTGGACTACGCCACCGTGCAAGGAACAGGGCCAAATGGGCGTATCATCAAAATGGATATCGAAGCTGCTTTGAAGCGCCAGCCGCCAGCAATTACACCTGCTCCTGTACCAGCTGCAGAGCCTGTTATGCCTTTAGGTGCTCAACCTGTGCCAGCTGCCCCAGAACCAGCGCTTGCAGCCGCCATAGACAGCAACGAAGTGGTGGAGATCCCATTGACGGCGATGCGTCGTACCATCGCCCGGCGTCTGAGCCAGAGTATGCAAACCTCGCCGCATTTCTACGTTACCAGCGTTATCGACACGGACAAACTGGCTGCCTTCCGGCAACAGATAAACGAATACGCAGCTAATGACCCGTCACCAGTCAAGGTGAGTTTCAATGATCTGATCGTGAAGGCTGTGGCAAAGGCCTTGTTGCGCATACCCCGGGTGAACGTATCTTTCGCCGAGGACCGTTTATTGCAGAAGAAGCAGGTACATATTGGTGTTGCCGTCTCCCTTGAACAGGGTTTGATCGTACCTATCGTGCGTAACGCGGATCAGCGTAGCATTCTCGATATTGCCCGTGAGACGCAGCGACTTGCAGAGGCAGCACGCGAGGGGAAGATCCGTCCAGAAGAGTTCAGTGGCGGCACCTTTACCGTCAGCAAACTGGGTATGTTCGATGTCGATAGCTTCACTGCCGTCATTAATCCGCCGGAATCGGCTATTCTTGCTGTTGGCTCGATTACACCCACGCCTGCCGTTGTCGATGGTCAGGTGGTGGTGCGCAACCGCATGAAGGTAACTCTCTCTTCCGACCACCGCGCAATTGATGGTGCCATCGCCGCACGTTTCTTGCAGGAGGTCAAGCGCCTGCTGGAGGAGCCGTTCGGGTTAGTTCTATGATGCATTGGGGGATTGTGTTCATGTCGACACGTACAATCAATGGCGTGACCCTGGCGCTACTTCAGGGGGACATTGTCAAGGTACAGGCGGATGCTATTGTCAATGCTGCAAATAGTGCACTCGCGGGCGGTGGTGGTGTCGATGGAGCCATACACCGTGCGGGTGGGCCGAGCATCATGCAAGCGTGCCGGGATATTGGAGGATGTCCGACGGGAAGCGCAGTGGCTACAGATGCTGGGAGGCTCTCCGCGAAGTATGTTTTTCATGCTGTTGGACCAATATATCGCGGGAATCCTGAAGATGAGCGCCTTTTGAAGAGTGCTTACCAGAGTTGCCTCGACCTGGCGGAGCAATACAAGATTGAAAGTATTGCCTTTCCCTCGCTCAGCACGGGCATCTATGGCTATCCTCTACACCTGGCTGCACCTGTCGCGCTCCGTACTATTACCGAGCACATCAAGAAGCCCACGAGTCTCAAACAGGTCATCATGGTTTTGTATGGGGACAGTTCCTATCAGGCCTTTGAGGATGCGCTGAAAACCTTTGGATAGTGGTGAAAAGCGGGCTATTTATAGCTCGCTTTCATCATCTTTTTCTACTTCGACTGTAACCTTGCCACGCAGCCCGGTTACAGCGGTAGTATGTGCAGGCGGATCCCACTCAAAAGATATCTTCTGGCGTTTGATCGGTACTTCCGCCTTTAGTTTATCCCAATGATCTTCGCGAGCCAGGCGAATCTCGACGTGCTGCTCATCTACGTCCAGTCGACGCGAGATAGCTGTAAGAAGATCTGACTTGATCAGTTCCAGCAACTCTGGATTCACCTTCATGCGATCTTGCACCAGCGCAACCTTCAGGCGTTCTTTTGCAAGTTCTCCTGGCGTGGGCTTCTTGCGTCCCGTTATAAAGTCAAAAATACCCATAGCATCTGCCTCCTTTTGAGGATGGCTAAGAACGAACGCGCTTTTCAGCTAGCGCTGGGCCAAAGCCAACTAAGCGTCGCAGCCTCTCCAAAAGTGATGGTACTTCCGTTACCTCGTCAAGGGGAACCTCTTCACCCATAATGCGCTGTGCAGCATGCAGGAACGCGCGGCCAGCCCGCGAACGTTTTTCAAAGACAATAGGTTCACCTTTGTTCGTTGCCACAATAATCATTTCATCTTCAGGGACAATCCCAAGCAGGTCAACCCCCAATACCTCTAAGACATCTGCCACATCCATCATATCTCCACGTCTCGCCATATCTGAGCGCAGCCGATTGACAATCAGGCGTGGCTCAGGTTTTCCGGCGGCCTCAACCAGTCCAATAATGCGGTCCGCGTCGCGAACGGAAGCCATCTCAGGATTTGCCACGATGATGATTTCATCTGCACCCACGATCGCATTGCGAAATCCCTGCTCAATGCCAGCCGGAGAGTCGATCAGCACGAAATCGAACTCCGCCCGTAGTTGCTGGCAGAGTTGCTCCATCTGTACACTATTCACGGCATTTTTATCGCGTGTCTGGGCAGCCGGCAGCAGGTAGAGATCAGGCAACCTTTTATCTTTGATCAATGCCTGCCGTAAACGACATTGCCCTTCAACTACATCGACAAGATCATAGACGATGCGATTCTCCAATCCCAATATGGCATCGAGATTGCGCAGACCGATGTCTGAGTCCACCACCGCGACCCTCTTGCCCTGCAATGCAAGAGCAGTACCGATATTCGCAGTAGTTGTGGTTTTCCCGACACCGCCCTTCCCTGATGTAATGGTTATCACCCGACTTTCCATTTAACACGCTCCATGCAATGCTACAGATTATACACACGACCTCAGTGGCCGCTTCAACAAATATGAACCAGAACGCGCTAGCCGTCAGGCTATAATTGGGCTGCTACTTGCGATGTGGTCGACCATTGACCCAGGTCTCGACCACAATCCGACCATTTCTGATCGTCGCGACTTCTGGGTTAGGTTGCACTCCCGCACCTTCAGGCGGCCGTGAGAGCATGTGCGCTATACGCAATTGCACGGGCGCCAGCTGCAGCGAACAAACGCAGGCACTCTCATCATCTGGATAGCCAGCGTGCACCATTCCTCGCAATACACCCCAAATGATGATATCTCCACCGGCAACGACCTCCGCTCCAGGGTTGACATCGCCCAGTATGACAATGTTGCTGGGATGGTGGATAGCCTGACCGGAACGGATGGTACGTCGTATCAAGAGAGTATCACCTGTTTCTCGTAGGTCATGTTGAACCTGGGATGTTTCACTCGATGTGGCTGTAATTGGTGAGGCTGTATCGTTCGTAGGAACTGCCTGGGGCTCACCATTTCTTTGCATGGGAGCTATCTGTTCTAACGGCGTCACCGACATATGATAATGTGCCAGGAGGTCTTCAAGTTGTATGCGTTCACTCACACGGAGCATACGTCGGCTGGTATCCAATGCCAGTGAAGCGCCGCGAAAAAAACCGGGAGCTTCTGCAAGTCGATCAGAAAGTGCGTTAAGCAATTCGCTAAAAGGGGTCTCTGGCTCCAGAGTCAAAAGCAAGCCATTGCGTGTCCCCTTGATAGCAATATTTCCTTGCACAGACTGCTTCTCCTCTCTACCCAGACTGCTACCCTCTTCGGAAGTTACTTTATCTGAAGTATCCTCCGTACCCATAAGGCCCCCGTTTCATTACTGGCAGCAGGGTTCTATGAACTCACTCATACATGCTCTTGCCTGGTATATCCAGACGCATCGTAACACAATACAGTATAAAGCGTCCAGGTAGCAAAACGCAATAGGTCGTGTTTTTGGATAGCCCATTTTGCACGTAGACTTTTTGTGAAATACAATAACGACAGGACAACTCTATGAGAACAGATAGGGAGGTATGCACTATGGCTGATTTTATGCGGTTTCCCACGGCGCGCGAACAGGTACTGACCAATGGAGATACTACAATAGGCATCATTCCTGAAATCTGCCTGGTCTCCCATTTCCAGGTCGGATCATGGCAGGTTCTATACCGACCTGCAGAGACGGGTAACGTCAAACGCTGGGGTCTTCCACTGATGATCCCCAACTTTTCTCGTCTCAAAGACGGCATTTTTAAAGAGAAGAACACGACGCTCCCAATTCATGGCTTTGGCCGCAATTTGCCCTGGACGGTTGTTTCTGGGCAAGATAGGGGTGCGACATCCTTGAAAATGCAACTGGCCAGCAGCGAGGTAACGCGCCCCAGCTATCCTTACGAATTTACCTTTACAGCGACTATTGCCGCTGGCGAAGGAACGCTTACCTATACCCTGACGATGGAGAATCGGGGTGATGAAGCTATGCCTATCG
>MNIY01000011.1 GCA_001919995.1 Ktedonobacter sp. 13_1_20CM_4_53_11 | reverse complement strand
TTCCGCACGGTGATGGGCACGTTCGTCTCGGCGTGGGTGTTATTCATCCCGATTGCGATGATGACGCGCGTATTTACCTGGATAGTATTATACGAGATGTTCCACAGTTGACTGAGAAGTTCAAAGATGCCAGCCCGATTGAATTTCATACAGGACTTTTTCCCTCTGAGGGTCCCCTTGAGCGTTTCTCCCGTGATGGTCTGCTGCTGGCTGGCGATGCAGGAGGTCATGGTTCAACGTTAGTAGGAGAAGGGATTCGCTTTGCCATTTACTCCGGTCAAATGGCCGGGAGCGTTGCTGCTGAAGCGGTCAAAGCTGGGAATACCTCAGCAGCCTTTTTGGGGCGTTTCGATAAGCAATGGCGCGCGCGCTTTGGCCGTGACATGGATATTTCTTACATGATTAATAAGCGTATCGCGAACTATAGCGACGAAAAATGGGATGATGCGCTTGACTTGATGAAGCGTCTCACGCCTTCACAAATGGCTCAGGCGTTACGGGGAGACTTTAGTACGGGCCTGGTAATGGGCGTCCTCGCTCGTAATCCAGGGCTTATCGCCAGCAGCGGGAAAAAGTTTCTCGATATGATGTTAGAGCGTATCAATACGCCTGCGGTGCAGATGGTGGAGAGGTGAAAATCCCACTCGGCTCAAGCAGGCTGGAATATTCAGGCATTACCACGTGTTCCAATAAGTAGAAAATAAGCTATCTCAGCCTCAAAAATCGAAGGAGCTATTTGTGCAAGATACCCTATTACCCCCCTCAGAGAAACACGAAGTAATTAAGATGTATGCCACAAAGTGGTGCGGTGATTGTCGTATGGCGAGACGCTGGTTTGATGCGCATGGCATACCCTATGAATTTATCAATATTGAGGAGGACGAAAGCGCGGCTGAATACGTTGTTCGTGTGAACGGCGGCATGCAAAGCGTCCCAACCATTGTCTTTCCAGATGGTTCTATTCTGGTCGAACCAGGACCAAGGGAACTTGCCGCGAAGTTCTCGTAGAAATCTCTGAAAGAGAATATAATACCTCCATCCTCATGGAGGTGCTCTGCCCCCATTCCGATGGGGGCTTATTCTTTAGTCGAGAGGTTACTTACTATGGAAGAACGCAAAGCGCTTGATAAGGCCCAAAAACCGAAGGCGACTGGCGATATGGATACAGAGGCATTTCGTCACTATGGACACGAGGTCGTGGATTGGATGGCAGACTACCTGTCGAATGTAGGTTCCTATCCTGTGCTGGCGCGGACCGCTCCAGGTGATATTCAGCTTTCATTGCCCACACAGCCCTCAAAGCAGCCGGAAGCTATGGAAGATATCCTTGCTGATGTTGATCGCATAATCATGCCAGGGATTACGCACTGGAATTCACCTGGTTTTTTAGCTTATTTCGGCATCACAGGTTCTGGCCCTGGTATACTTGGTGAAATGCTCTCTGGTGTCCTGAATGTCAATGCCATGCTCTGGCGTACATCACCGGCTGCGACCGAACTGGAACAGGTCACGCTCGACTGGTTGCGACAGATGCTTGGTTTGCCCTCTCCCCTTTTCGGTGTCATCAATGATACAGCTTCATCGGGAACGATGTATGCCCTCGCAGCGGCACGTGAAGCTATTCCAGGTCTGCATATTCGCCAGCAGGGCATGTCTGGCCGGCCCGAAGTACCGCGCTTGCGCTACTATGCCTCGCAAGAAGCCCATTCTTCTGTCGAAAAGGCCGGTATTGTGCTGGGTGTTGGCCAGGAGGGGCTGTATAAAATTGGTGTGGACAGTTCATTTCGCATGGATGTAGCTCAACTTGAACAAGCTATCGAGCAAGACCTTGCAGACGGCTGGCAGCCCTTTGCCGTAGTGGCGACCGTTGGGACAACCTCGACCACCAGCATCGACCCGGTAGCGCAGATCGCCGAGATCTGCGAGCGTTACGGTCTCTGGCTGCATGTTGATGGCGCCTATGGAGGTTCCGCGGCTGTCGACCCGACGATGCGCTGGGTGCTGGATGGTTGCGAACGTGCTGATACCTTGATCGTGAATCCGCATAAGTGGCTCTTTACCCCCATTGATTGCAGTGTTTTCTACACTCGAAAGCCCGATGTCGTGAAAGCTGCCTTTAGCCTTATACCAGAATATTTGCGTAACACTGAGAGTGCGGATGATGCAGTTCCCAATCTGATGGACTATGGCACTTCATTGGGACGGCGTTTCCGTTCGCTCAAGCTCTGGATGGTTATGCGCTATTTTGGGCAAGAGGGACTGGCCGCTCGTATTCACGAACACATTCGCCTGGGGCAACTTGTCGCACAGTGGGTTAGTGAATCCCCCAACTTTGAACTGATGGCTCCAACGCTGTTCAGTACCGTCTGTTTCCGAGCACATTCAAAGGGATTGGATGATGAAGCATTGCTAGAAGCTTTGAACGAGCGTATCATGAACAATATCAATGCCGCCGGACGCTTCTTCCTTTCGCACACCAAGTTGCATGGTATATTTACCATCCGTATTGCAGTTGGGAATTTGCGCACGACAGAGCAGGATGTACGAGACTTGTGGGGGAGTATACAGGCTGAGCTTGCCAGGATTCACGAAGCTCAATAAAACTGTAGAAGTTAGAAGCGAGTAATGAGAAAACCAACTGAGCCACGAGGAGGTATCGTTTGAAAACACATCCAGGCTTGCAAGATGGGCCTGTCTACCTTGATTACAACGCTACCACGCCAGTTGACCCGGTGGTAGTTGAGGCCATGCTTCCCTATCTCTCAACGTACTTTGGCAACCCTTCAAGTACACATGGCTATGGACATATAGCTCATCGGGCCGTTGACAACGCACGGCAACAGGTAGCAGGGTTGCTGCATTGTTTGCCCAGCGAGATAATTTTTACAGCTGGTGGTTCCGAAAGCGATAATCTTGCCATTCGCGGTGTCGCGCTTGCCAGGCGGGCCAGTGGCAATCATATCATTACGCAGATAACAGAGCATCCGGCTGTGCTCAATACGTGTCGTGCACTGGAGCGTTTGCACGGATTTCGTATTACCTATGTGCCTGTCGACGCGACAGGACGGGTCAGTCCAGCGGATGTTGAAGCGGCGATTGACGAGCAAACCGTCTTGATTACGATCATGCATGCCAATAACGAGACCGGTACGCTACAACCAATTGCCGAGATTGCGGAGCTTGCTCGCCGTCACGATGTGCTCATGCATAGCGATGCAGCGCAATCGGTGGGCAAAATTCCGACCCGATTGGATGAGCTCCCTGTTGATCTGCTGACCGTTGCTGGACATAAAGTATATGCTCCAAAAGGTGTTGGCGCGCTTTACGTGCGGCAGGGCTTGCAGCTTGAACCGGTCATTTACGGCGGGGGGCAGGAAGCTGGGCGGAGAGCTGGTACAGAGAATATCGCGTATATCGTAGCGTTAGGCGTAGCCTGTATGGTGGCCCGGGAGCAGCTTGAAGAGAGCCAGGAACGCCTGCGACGATTGCGAGATCGGCTGCAACGACGACTCGAAACTTCTCTTCCCGGGTTTGTCCATCTTAATGGGCATGCCAGCGAGCGATTGCCCAATACACTCAACATCAGTATTGATCGTGTTATAGGGGAAGAGGTACTCGCTGCCACTCCAGGGGTAGCCAGTTCTACTGGTTCCGCCTGTCACGAGGGCAATACCGATCCCTCACCGGTGTTGTTGGCTATGGGGCTATCTCGCGAAACAGCGCTTGGGGCGCTACGTTTGACCCTTGGGCGCTGGTCAAGCGAGGAAGAAGTGGAGCAAGCGGCAACTTTGCTGGTAAGAACTATAGCAACTCTGCATAATAAGCGGTAAAATAGAGAACAGAGTCTCAAAGAATGGTGAACACCGGTATAGGGCAAATAATCGGTCGATATTTCCTTGAAGGAGTAGATACACGATGACCATGAATGAGTCCAGGGTGCAATATCCGGCCCCCGTCGCCATCGAACATCCAGAATTACTGGCGTATCGCTCAGAGTTCCCGATCCTGCAGCGGAAGACGTACCTAAACAGTTGCTCATTGGGTGCCCTCTCGAATCGATCGATGCAACGCCTGGCACAATTCATGGAGATGTGGAACGAGTGGGGAGCGCATGCCTGGTATGAAATCTGGATGGGGGAGATCGCCAAGGCTAGACAGAAATTTGCTGCCATTATTGGAGCGCAATTGCAGCGTATAGGCGTCGAGTGTCGTTTTGTTGAAAGTCCTGATCGTATTTATACTCCCCCAGAATTGTTTGAGCGCGAGGTTGATGATAAAACGGCATTAGTGGCTACTTCACGTGTATTCTATACGAGTGGCTATATCCAGGATATACGGTCGGTCGCCGATATCGCGCACAAGCACGGTGCCTATATGCTGGTCGATGATTACCAGGGGACTGGCCAGATACCGATAAACGTCAATGCCATGGACGTTGATTTCCTGGTGACGGGTACACTGAAATGGTTGATGGGTGGTCCCGGATTGGCCTTTGTTTATATCCGTGAAGGATTGATATCCCAGTTACAACCTACGATTGCCGGGTGGTTTGGACATAGCGAACAGTTCCAGTTTAAGACACGGGAGTTTGATTTTCGTCCAGATGCTACCAGAGTTGAAATGGGAACGCCTGCTGTTGCTGCGATTTACGCAGCGAATGGCGGACTTGATATTGTACAGGAGATTAGTGTAGAGCAGATTTGTGAGCGTACCCGCTATTTGACCAATGACCTGATTGCCCAGGCTCGTGAACATGGTTGGAAAGTGCGTGCTCCGCTGGAGCCAGAACAACGCAGTTCCATTGTAATGTTGGAGATTGAACAACCTGAAGAAGTGGTGAAGGCCCTTGTCGCGCGTAATATCATTACGGACTCACGTCCAGGATTGTTGCGGGCTTCGCCATATTTTTACAATACCATAGAAGAAAATGCTCTGGTCATCGGCGCGATTGCCGAGATACTAGAGAGTAGGAAGTAAAGAAAGTGCAGTGCAGCGTTCTTTAAGGAGGGATACGCGAATGCTATGTCCTAAATGTCGTTTCGGAAATGAAGAAGGTGACTCGTATTGCCGTCGTTGTGGGGCAGATTTAACAGTACCCTCAACAAGCCTGGTAACAATACAAAACCGTACTCCTTCTTTATTACAGAATCCCCAATTGCCGCGTTTTGCCGCGGGAGTTGGGGCAGTTGCCGTTGGAGTTGGTATCGAGTTAGTGCGGCGTGGCCTGATGGCCCGCGTGATGCCGCCTGCAAAACCACCACGGCCAGTCAGTAATACTTTACCGACACTGAACAGGTTACGAGATGTACTGTTTCCGCAAAACGATAAACAGTTTAAATTACCTAAGAACTATGAGATAGAAGAAACAGTGGTTTACATGCGACGCATTATCCGTCGTAAGCAGTCGTAAGCAGTAGTCGAATATCGAGCAACTCCTATGGCTTTAGTATTACGTGAGGAAGATGTCCGTATTCTTTTGTCTATGCCTGATACTGTAGCCATATTGGAACAAGTATTTGGCGCTCTAGCGGATAAAAATGCAATAAATCTTCCTCGTCAACGTATCAGGCTGTTAAATGGCGTATTGCACGTGCTGTCCGCGGCTGCACCCACCCTGGGTGTGCTGGGGTATAAATCGTATACGGCATTTCGGGAAGGGGTACGCTTTGTTGTGATGCTCCATAGCGCTCAAGATGGACAGCTCCTCGCTATTATCGAGGCCGATTGGTTAGGACGAATGCGCACAGGGGGGACCAGTGGCCTGGCTACCAAATTCCTAGCGCGACCAGATGCCACCATCGTTGGCCTGATTGGTTCTGGTAATCAGGCTGTTACCCAACTGATGGGGATATGTGCTGTTTGTCCTGTGACGATAGCTTATGTCTACAGTCGCGATGCACAGGCTTGTAATATCTTTTGTAACGAGATGGCGAAAGTACTCAATATTGAAGTGAGGCCTGTACCCAGCGCTCGTCAGGTGGTCAAGGAAGCAGATATCTTGATTACCGCAACCTCGTCTTCAGACCCGGTCTTCCAGGGAGAATGGCTCAAACCAGGTTGTCATATCAATGCTATAGGCTCAAACTGGCATACAAAACGTGAAATTGATTTATCGACTTTACAGCGGAGTTATTTGATTGTTACCGATTCGCGAGAGCAAGCACAAACTGAGGCAGGAGATTTCATCATTCCTGCCGAAGAAAATCTATTTAATTGGGATAGAGTATTTGATCTGTCTGAAGTAGTCGGTAGGCGGGGTCCGCAACGTGATGCGGCAGAGAATATTACCCTCTATAAGGGTCTAGGGATTGCGCTCGAAGATATCGCAGCCGCGGCTCATGTTTATAATCAGGCGTTAACGCAGGGCTTTGGCGAAGAACTGCCACTACTCCCTTAGTCCGAGGTATGTATGCGTATTACAGCACCGAAAGTTTTTCTGCTTCTCGCGACCGTAATGCTCTGCCTTTCTGCCTGTTCACCTACCTCAGGAATCTTTGCCGGCGGGAATTGGCAATCGAGTGGATTACCACACCAGCATATTCGCACGCTCGCGGTAGATTTCAATAATCCGCAGGATATCTTTGCAGGCAGTTCGCGGGGAAAAGTATTTGCCAGTAGTGATGGTGGGCAGCATTGGGCTGAGCATCGAACAGGTCTACCACCAACGATTTCTATCAACACCCTCTCGTTCGATGCCACAGGGAAAAAATTGTACGCTGCGACAGACGCTGGTCTCTTTGTCAGTACTGACGCAGCACTCCACTGGATCCTGGTGGGTAAAGCTGCCGCTGATCAGTCATTTAACTATACTGCGCTTACGTTCGACCTCAAAGCGCCACAGACAATTTTCGCTGGCACGGCATCTCATGGGGTACTTGTGAGCCTGGATGGTGGAAATACATGGTCTTCCATCAATAAGGGCCTTCCTCCGGCTACTACCATCAATGCATTGACTTTTGATGTACTCGGCGGGCAGCTCTGGGCCGCTACTGCTTCGGGTATTTACCGCTCCGATAACAGGGGTGGATCGTGGCAAACCTTCAATACAGGTCTGGCCCCTTCTGTAGTAAATTCTGTCCAACCAGATACTAATGTCATAGGGGGGACTAAGGGGCTAATCTTTGCCGGAACGAATCATGGCTTCTACCTTTCGCAGGACTATGGAGCGCACTGGAAGACCAGCCAGGAGTCACTGGTAGGGACAGGCGTACATGTCGTTTATGTTGATTTTCACAAGCCGACAACTGTGTTTATTGGTACGGATATCGGGGCTCTGCGCAGTGATGATAGCGGGCAGAACTGGGGCAGCGTGGGCCCTGGCATGCCCAAAGATCAACCGGTGTTTTCATTTGCCTGGGGGGCGAGCGATTACTCGCAACTTTTTGCAGCTGCAGACGACGTCTATCTTTTTCCAGGAACAAGCGGGGGGTTAAGTCTGGGTCGTCTTGTTGAACTCGTGATCATCGCTCTTTTTTTCTATCTGCTCTATCGGCTGGCGAGGCGCAGGCGGAGACCACCTAAGCGAGACCAAGCAGTTGAACAGGCGAAAGAAGGAGAGCAACGAACCAAGAAAAATGCCGTCGTATGACGTCGTTGACATTTCGCCAATCTACTGCTATTCTTTAAGAGTAACAACTACATAAGAAAGTCTGTCCCGCGTTGAGCGAACATAGTATGAGGTAGGTCTCTAACAGCGATCCGATAGCTAGTGGAAGTTCGGAATAGATGTACCATCTCAGAACCGCCTCGCGAGCGGCTGACCGAAGAAAGCCTTCTAACCAGGGCAAGTAGGAGCAGATGGGTGGTTCCCATGCAGCGATATAACCAGTAAAGTGGTCACAAACACTTCGTCACAGCGTGGTGAGGAAGATGGGTTGCGCTGAAGCTGATTTGGTGACAAGATGGGTGGTACCACGGGAGCATTGCTAACACCAGGCTCTCGTCCCTTCAGATCTGTATTGATGGGGACGAGGGCATTTTTATTGCCTGCTTCCTCCATCACGCTCATTTCTTTCAAAGAAAATCAAGAGAAGGATGAACATGATGATGAAGATCAGCGTATCGATCGTAAACGTGACAAGCTATACAGGAATAGAATTGCTGCGTTTACTTTCACAACATCCACATTTCAGTGTGGAGGCCGTAACAGCACGAAGTGCCGCCGGGCAGCGGCTGTATGATGTTTTCCCTCAATGCTATGCAGGCTTAAAGCAACGCGATCACAGCTCTACTGGTTTTGATGCAGCACTTGTTATCGCGGAGGAACCTGAGCAGACTGATCTCGCTTTTGTTTGCCTACCGCATGCCGCGGCTGCAACGTCGGTCGTACAATTATTGGAGCGGGGTACAAAGGTCGTAGACCTCTCAGCCGATTTTCGTTTGCGCGATGCGGCGGTCTACGAAGAATGGTATAAGCACACTCATCCCGCACCAGCTCTTTTGGAGACAGCGGTATATGGATTGTGCGAGCGTTACCGTGAGCGTATTGAAGCGGCTACGCTGATAGCGAATCCTGGTTGTTATGCTACTGCTGCGACGCTGGCACTCCTACCTGTGGTGGCTGCGGGTATGATTGTCCCTGACGTCATTATCGATGCCAAATCGGGGTTAAGCGGCGCCGGTCGCAGCCCGACACAAGGTACTCACTATGCTGAGGCGAATGAAGATGTGAGTGCTTATAGTCTCTCTGGACATCGCCACCTCCCCGAGATTTCCCAGGAACTTACCGCGGCTGCACTGGCGGGAGGTAACGCGTTCAGCCGGCCTCTAAGAATCACGTTTATACCACACCTGATACCAATGACACGCGGCATTCTGGCGACTTGTTATGCTGATTTGCGACAAGATGACCAGAGGCATGTATCGACAACGGCAGATGTCAAGGCGCTTTATGAAGCTTACTACGCGGATGAGCCTTTCGTACATGTCGTAGATCAACCGCCGCATACCAAATGGTCCTATGGCAGCAATAACTGCTTTATCCATCCAACGGTGGATAGCCGCACCGGGCGACTCGTGGTGATTTCGTGCCTGGATAACCTCGTCAAAGGTGCAGCAGGCCAGGCAATACAGAATGCGAACAGGCTTTTTGGACTAACAGAAACATATGGGTTATCACCAATGTCTCTTTTCCCGTAAAGAAACGAGTGTTATCCAAAAGCGGCGATTGGGTGTTCTTATTCAATGTAACGATTATCAAATGAAGAGGAAGGTTTTCTAAAATGTCTATTACATTTTCAATAACGTCAGAAGGCGACATCATCAACGATCATCACTTAATTGCACAGGTACTGCGCGAGGCACTTCCCTACATCGATTTTTTGAAAGGGAAGACGCTGGTGGTAAAATTAGGGGGCAGCGCCCTTGAATATCAACGCAGTGTTTTGCAGGATATCATCTGGTTACGTGCGTTAGGCGCCAATCCTGTACTGGTGCACGGCGGTGGTCCATATATTAATGAGTGGCTGAAGAAGCTTAACTTACCGGCACGTTTTGAGCAGGGTTTGCGCGTCACTGATGCAGCGACACTGGATGTTGTACGTATGGTTCTGTTGGGACAGGTCAACCAGGGGCTGGTTTTGATGACTTCCTCACTTGGTGGTCACGCTGTAGGTTTAAGTGGAACAGATGGGAACATGATCCGTGCTCGTGTCGCTAATGAACGCCTTGGTTTTGTTGGAGAGGTCGAGTCGGTTGATCCCCTACCTGTGCAAACACTTATCGACCAGGGCTATATTCCAATTATTGCTCCACTTGGCCAGGGACCAGATGATACTTGCCTGAATATCAACGCAGACCTGGTTGCAGCTCATTTAGCGGGTGCGCTCAACGCAGAGAAATTAATCTTCCTGAGCAATGTGGTGGGTATCTGTCGCCAAGATGGAACATTGATCTCGGAACTGGGGGAACTGGAGGCGAAGAAGCTCATTGAAGATGGCGTTATCAGTGGCGGTATGATCCCAAAAGTTTCGGCCTGTCTTGACGCCTTGCTCGCAGTGCCACGTGTACATATTGTCGATGGCCGGGAATCCCATATATTGCTGCGCGAATTATTCACCGACGAGGGAGCCGGTACAATGATACGAAGGGGTGAATAATGAGCAGAAGGTTTCGTTCATGAAAAAGCGCGTTGAGCGGTTGCGCGGGATGCACGATATATTGCCGGAGGCGTATCAGCATCGACGCTGGTTGACTGACAGTTTGAGTACGCTCCTGGCTCAAGCGGGGTATGTTACGGTCGATACTCCCATGCTAGAGCATAGCGATCTCTTTCTCACCAGCTTTGGGCAGGAGCTGTGGCAAAACCTGTATGCTTTTCGCCTGCACCATCGAGACCTTTGTTTGCGACCAGAGTACACAGCTTCAATTTGCCGGCTGTACCTTGATCACTACCAACAGCAGCATTTACCTTTACGCTTTCAATATGCCGGTCCAATTTTCCGCTATGAGGCACCTGGGCGTAACCGTTATCGACAGCATACGCAATTGGGGGTTGAGTTGTTCGGTGGGCAGGCAGTCGCCGCCGATGCTGAAATCGTGCAGCTTGCCTGTGATGTGCTGCAAAAACTTCACATCACCCAATACCGCCTGGAGCTGGGGCATATAGGTGTAGCCAGTGGATTTATTCAGCGCCTGCGCCTCGATGAACAAGCAGCGCGTTTGTTGCTTAGTTTGATGGAACAAATCAGCCGTTCCGAAGAAGGAGAACGAGCTGCACAGGCGCGGCTGGAAGCATTGTATCCCCTGAACACGGTGGAAGGGAGTAATAGAGAGATAGTTGCCGCGGGGATATCCGAGGTGGAAACCCGCTTTATGACCTCTCTACTCAACGGCATCAGTATCTCCTTCGGAGATGATACTGTTCGTGATGAAGTTGTCGAACGCTTCCTGTGGAAAGTGGGACGTAGTGAACAGCGGCGGCAGATTCTGCACGCACTGGAGTTTATGCGTGCCCTACACGCGCTCTCCGGGTCTCCTCCTCTCGTCTTTGATGAACTACGCGCCCTGTTAGCGAGCTACGAACTGGATGCCGAGCCGCTGACTGAACTAGAGCAGCTTGTGGCAGTTGTAGAGCAGTGTGGAGTACCACAACAGCAGATTGTACTCAACCTGTCACTTGGGCGTGGTGTCAGCTACTATACCGGGCTGGTTTTTGAGATACATGCTCGCGATGAAGATGGTTTCGATGCTCAACTCTGTGGAGGTGGGCGTTACGATCACCTCGTGCGCGCCGTTGGTGGCAATCGCGATATCAACGCCTGCGGTTTTGCCTTTGGTATCGAGCGTCTCCTTTCGCTTATAGATAGAAGTGACCTGCCGTCGAACGAATCTACGCGGGCGCTGGTAATTCCTGTCAGCCAGAGTGATGTACCCTATGCCTTGCAAGTGGCTCGCTCCACGCGATTGCAGGGCTTGTGGACGGAGGTGGATGTGAGCGGGCACGGTGTCGGAGCCGGTTTGAAAATAGCGACGAGGAAGCAGATTGCCCTGGCAATAATTGTGGGTGAAAGTGAGCAGCGGACGCAGAGGGTAACTCTGAAGGATCTGCAGACAGGCGAGGAAAGAGTTTTAGCTGTAGATACACTGGCAGAGAATATAGCGCATAAGGAGCAATGGCAGTGACGAAGGAGCAAGAAGTACGCCTGGCATTGCCGGGTAAAGGTACTTTGGAGGCCTCGACGCTCTCCTTTCTCGCCGAATGCGGGATGAAGGTCAACCGGAGCAACCCGCGCCAGTACCTGGCACGCATCGCAAGCATGCCGGGCTTGGAAGTGGTGTTTCAACGCGCCGCAGATATACCAATGCTCGTGCTCAATGGCGATGCTACACTTGGTATAACTGGCTATGATATCCTGGCCGAGCATCTCGGTTATAGTGATGACGAGATTGTTGATGGAGATAACGGAGAAGATATCATCGTTTTAGAGCGTAACCTTGACTACGGTGCCTGTCGCCTCGTGGTAGCGGTGCCCGAAACGTGGATTGATGTGAGCACCTGTGCCGACCTCTGGCACCTGGCAGGCTACTATGCCACGCAAAAAGGGCGGGGGCTGCGTATTGCCACCAAGTATCCCATTCTGACGGGACAGTTCCTGCGCCGGCATGGCATCACTCATTGTAAGATTGTTTCTCCTCACGGGGCGCTCGAGGCGGCACCCTTGACCGATACAGCTGACTTGATCGTTGATCTGACCGAGACCGGTACAACACTGCGTGAAAACCACTTGAAATTGTTAGATGACGGTATCGTTTTGCGTTCTCAAGCCTGCTTGATTGGTAACGCACAGCTCCTGAACCATAACAAACAGGCCCTGCGCATAGCCTCAATGATGTTGGAGTTGATTGACGCTCGCATGCAAGCGCGCAATCGCTCACTGCTTACTGCGCATTTGCAGGTCGAAGGCTCTGATGGGATTCAGCGCATTTGCCAACAATTGAAATCGCGTATCCCTGGCTTCGAGTTTCGTGTAGCAAGTTCCGATGGAAGGGGTTTGGCAGTAAGCGAAAAAGCGGATCCCAATGGGTGTACGATTTCGGGGGTGGTACGTGTTGGCAATACAAGCTCAGAATTGTTGGAGGCCGTCGCTATCCTACGCAGTATGGGGGCATTTCATATCGATGTGACCCCGTTGACTTATCGCTTTGAGAGAGAATCTGTGCGCGTTCGCAGCTTGCATGAACGATTAAAGAGGTTACATTGAAGAACCTGGTGGTGTTTGACCTGGACGGTGTGATTACCAACGAAGAAGCCTACTGGGATGCGGCAGGGTTGACGCTGCATGAGCTCTATTATAGTCCGCGCTATTGGAACCTGGATGCTAGCATTTTGGGCGCGGATGGGCAATATCATCCTGTGGTGACCGCCGAGGAGAGCCGCAGAACCAGTCGTGCAATTCTTCCAGAAGCGGAGATACTCGCAATCAAGGCGCGCGCTATCAACTCCAATTGGGACAGCTGTTATGTAGCAGCCTGCCTCAGTTTGATTGACCTGTTGGCATTCGTGCCAGACCTCCAATCTCTCTTGCCCTTACGACCCTGGGATGCTGCATGGCTCACGGCCTTTAGAAAGCAGAGTACACAATTAATACTTCCGCGAGAATCGCCACTCTTTGTGAGGCGCTCAGATCAATACGGGGAGAGAGGCAGCACTGATACTCAACATGGTGCCTCGCTTTTTGATATGCCCATTTTTGAAGGATGTGTCGGGCTTGCTCTCATCAATCGCTTTGACCTCTACGCCAGTGAACGACTGGGCTATCCCATAAAGGATGTTTTTTCACGCTACAGCCCTTTCTGGTCATTTTGCCGGGATATCTTTCAAGAGTGGTACCTGGGGGATAGTCTCTATGCGTCGACTTATGGCCATCTTTCAAAGCAGCAAGGTAAGCCTGGATGTATTCACTTTGAGCAGCCTCTACTCCCTTTGGAAGCTGTGCAGCTTACTCTTGAAACGCTGCAGAGTCAAGGTTATCTGCTGGGGTTTGCCACCGGTCGCACCCAACAAGAGGCCCTTTATCCTCTAGAGATGTATGGGTTACACCGCTATTTTGACGAAGAGCATAGCGCGACGTACGACGACATCGAGCGTGCGGAGGCAGTGCTGCGTGCACACGGCGATCATACGCTCCTGAGTAAGCCGCACCCTTTTCAATTTCTGGTTGCAGCTGATCATAGCGATCAAAATTTCAATGGCTTGCTTGAATCCATGGAACGTCTTGAAACAACATTGCTTGATGACTCCAGTGCACCAAGAACATCTCTTGCAAAGAATGAATCCTTTGTGGTGGTAGGAGACTCGACCAGTGACATACTGGGTGGCCGCGCGGCCGGGGCAATTACTGTGGCTGTACTAACTGGCGCACGTACTGCAGAGGCGCGCAAACTTTTGGAGCAAAGCAGGCCGGATTTCACTATTGAAGATATGACCGGGCTGCCGAAATTATTGGAAGAGATCGATAGTCTTGCTGCTATTCAACGCCTTCAATTCTCTGAGAAAGAAAAAGCAGAGCGGCTTTTACGGCGCTGGTTCGCCCGGCATATGCAATTATATCCCGAGAGTGTGACCTTGACGCCAAAGGCGGTTTCATTGAATTCATTCAATGGATTTTATCGTCTGAACGGCGAAGAATACTTTTTCAAGACGCACGTCGAAGAGCAGGGCATCCTGGCAGAATACTATCACGCCGACCTGCTTCACCAGGCCGGCTACAACATTGTCAAACCGCTCAAGGCGCTGCACGAGGGAGGGCGGCAGATGGTAATTTACCCGGTGGTGCGCTGGCCTGTTATATTCGACCTTGTGCATGCGATCGAGGCAGGTTCCGCTGAAGATGATGCGTTTGAAACGGTCATTGCAGCTGAAAAGCGGGAGTGTGCTCGTTTGCTGTCTATCTATGATCAGACAATGATGAGAAGCCCGGCGGAGGAACACGCTCGCGCTCCTATCCACCAGCTTTTCTGGCATCGCCTTGCAGGTGAGCGGTTTAAATCATTCTATCAAGGAAAAGTTGTCACATTGCCTGGTCAAGGCCCGTCTGGCTATGTGCAGGGGATACCTTTCGAGGAACTGCTTCAATATCGTTGGACGGTCTATAATATGTATGGAACAGTTGTAACCGGAGAATGGAAGCGACCGACCCTTGGCGGACTGATTGAACGAGCGAGAATCGTGCTCGATCCAGCGCGAGAAATGGCGACTGTTATTGGACATGGAGATGCACATTTTGGCAATGTCTTCCTGGAAGACAGGAAAGACTTTCTCTATTTTGACCCGGCCTTTGCCGGGCGCCATTCCCCGCTCCTCGACATAGTCAAACCTTTCTTTCATAACGTGTTCGCGACATGGATGTATTTTCCAGAGAAGGTAGCGCAGGATTTGCAGATTTCTGTTGATATTCGCGGTTCAGACATTTACGTTGAACATAATTATGAGCTGACGATGATACGCAAGGCGATTTTCGAGGCGAAATTACACGACCTCTATGCACCACTCAAGGAAATGCTGGGTACAAAGAATGACCTTTCGGCAGATTGGTCTGAGGTGGTATGGTTAGCAATGATGTGTTGCCCGTTGTTAACGATGAACCTGCTGGATGTGAAACGCCTACCACCTGCTCTTTGCTGGCTTGGGCTGGCTCAGGCAATTGAAATGGGCAATAGATCGCTGAACGAAGGATGAGTAGATGATAGTCGTTATCGATTACGGGGCGGGTAATATGCGTAGCATCGAGAAAGCCCTTGCATACGTGGGAGCCCAGGTGCAGGTAACCGATGAGCCCGCTGTTGTTGATGCTGCACAGGCTATTGTGTTGCCGGGAGTTGGCTCTGGTGGGACTGCGATGGCACGTATGAAAGAGAGAAGATTGGACGTTGCTATTCGCCTGGCAACACAACAGGGGAAGCCTTTTTTAGGCATTTGTCTTGGCATGCAACTGCTGGCAGACTATCACGCTGAGGGGGAGGTCGACGGTTTGGGCCTCTTTCGCGGGGCAGTGAGACGTATCCCTGAGGGACCGAAGATTCCACATATGGGCTGGAACCAGGTGTTGCCGACGCGCAGTGGGTTACCTATCTTTGCCGATCTTCCTGGAGATGCCTATTTTTATTTCGCTCACTCCTATTACGTCGAGCCACAAGATCATGGATGTGTAGCGGCGGTCACCGGTTATGGTTCTTCCTTTTGCAGTGTTATTGTAGCCGAACATATCTGGGGTACGCAGTTTCACCCAGAAAAGAGCGGGGAAGCGGGTCTGCAATTGCTCAGGAATTTTGTGCAGTGGGTGAACCAATGATTATTTTACCGGCGATTGATATCAAAGATGGAGCCTGTGTGCGCCTCTATCAAGGGGATTATGGCAAGGTGACTACCTACGATACCGATCCGGTGAGGGTCGCACAACGATGGCAAGAGGCTGGCGCAAGCTGGTTGCATGTCGTTGACCTGGATGGAGCAGCCAGCGGATACCCTGTTAATGTGGGACTCATCGGGCGCATACGCGCGGCCACGTCCTTGCGGATTGAAGTTGGAGGGGGCATGCGAGCGCTTCCACATATCGAGCAGGTGCTTGACCTTGGTATAGAGCGTATTGTTCTAGGTACGATAGCATTGACCGATCGTGCACTCATAGAGGAGGCACTGCATCGTTGGGGGGAACGTATTGCCGTTGGCCTGGATGCGCGGGATGGCCGGGTAGCTATGCAGGGCTGGCGCGAGACCTCCAGTACTCAGGCAACATCTCTGGCAAGAGAATTGCGCATGCTTGGCGTCCGACGTTTTATTTATACTGATATAGCACGCGATGGGGTTTTGAAAGGGCCGAACCTGGAGGCATTGTCAGAGATGCAGAGGGTGATTACCGAACCTCTTAAGGCCTCTGCTGATGCAACATATCCAACATCTGCATTGATTGCTTCTGGAGGCATCAGCACAATAGATGATCTGCAAGCCGTCGCCGGATTGGGAGTTGAGGGGGCGATTATTGGCAGGGCGCTCTATACGGGAGATGTAGTTCTGGCGTCGGCAATTCAGGAGATAGAAAGAGGAGGAGGTTAGAGACATGTTGACCAAGCGCATTATCCCTTGTCTTGATGTGACAGCAGGCCGTGTAGTCAAAGGGATTCATTTTGAGAATCTGCGTGATGCTGGAAACCCTGTGGAACTTGCAGCGTATTATAACAGAGAAGGTGCGGATGAACTCGTTTTTCTCGATATCACTGCGACCTATGAGAACCGGGCGACCATGCTTGATGTTGTACGCAAAACAGCGGAGGAGGTGTTCATCCCTGTTACTGTTGGTGGAGGAATTCGCACTGTCGAGGATATTCGCGCAACCCTGGGAGCAGGGGCTGATAAAACTTCGCTTAACACAGCTGCGGTTGTGTCACCCGAACTGTTGCGTGCCGGATCCGAGCAATTTGGAGCTCAGTGTATTGTGCTCGCCATTGATGCTCGTCACAATCCTTTACTACCCAGCAATTACGAAGTATATATCCATGGTGGTCGTACCCCTACCGGGATAGATGTGTTAGAGTGGGCGCAACGGGGTGTTGATCTCGGTACCGGAGAAATCCTGCTGACGAGTATGGATCGAGATGGGACGCAAAAAGGGTACGATTTGACACTCACAGCGCTGGTCTCTACAAATGTCCAGGTACCTGTGATAGCCTCGGGAGGTGTTGGCAAGCTAGAACATCTCTATGAGGGCTTGACCACAGGTGGTGCAGATGCGTTATTAGCTGCATCAATCTTCCATTTTGGCCAGCATCGGATTAATGATGTAAAGTGTTATTTGCAAGCGAGAGGGGTGTGGGTGCGACCATGCTGAAATTCGATCGACAGGGATTACTGCCAGCGGTGATACAAGATGATGCTACGGGAGAGGTGCTCATGGTAGCATTTATGAATGAAGAGGCACTCTCGCTGACGCGGGAGACAGGGTATACGCATTTTTTCAGCCGCTCCCGGAATACTATCTGGCGCAAGGGAGAACAGTCCGGTAATGTCCAGGAAGTACGGGATATTTTCGTAAACTGTGAAGAGACCAGCCTTTTGATAAAGGTTGTCCAGCACGGTGATGCGGCATGTCATACAGGCTATCGCAGTTGTTACTTTCGTCGTTTGTTGCCAGATGATGGCTACGAGTTTGTAGCCGAGCGCGTTTTTGATCCAGACATTGTTTATGGATCAATGCGAGCAGAATCTCAGGATGAAGGAGCACTTCCTATAGCCATAGACTATCTTAGCACAAATGAGCAGCAAAAGTTGGAAAGCGAACTGCACCAATTGTATGGAGTGTACCAATATCTACGGGATAACGATATGAGTGAAGAATCAAACACTTCACGTTTGCTGCAGGAGCGTAGTTATGGTTACCTAGTGGCGCGCTTAGCCGACGAGTTAGAGGAGCTGGCCGGCGTACAGAGTGGAGAGCATGTACACGCCGACAGGGTAGATGATACGATCCTGGAGGGAAGCCAGGTT
>MNIY01000129.1 GCA_001919995.1 Ktedonobacter sp. 13_1_20CM_4_53_11 | reverse complement strand
CTGACGTCGGCAAATTGCTCTTGAAAGAGGATATCCACGCGTCGCAGACCGACAAGGCGCTGTTTATCTTTGCCCCGTCGGTCTTCCTGGCGCCGATTATCGCCGCCTTCGCGGTAATTCCTTTCTCACCTTATGTAGGACTGCCGGGCGTTGTGATTGCCACTGGAATTGTGTACTACGTCGCCATGAGTTCGATCGACGTGATCGGGGTTATTATGGCGGGTTGGGGCTCTAACAACAAATACGCCTTGATGGGTGGACTGCGTTCTGCGGCGCAGATGATCTCTTATGAGTTGCCCCTGGTGCTGGCTCTTGTCAGTGTGGTGATGTTGACAAGCGTGCTGGCCGGTTCCCCGGGTTATCCAAGTAATGCGGGTATCGGGACAATTGCCATCAAAGAAATCCAGGATTTCCAAAATGTATGGCACCCGACGGGGATCGGGATCTTAGATTTTCTCTTCCAGGGCTTCACGCCATGGGCATGGTTCATCCTGATTCAGCCGTTGATGCTTGTCATCTACTACGTCTGCGGCCTGGCTGAGACGAACCGCGCGCCTTTTGATCTACCCGAGGCGGAATCAGAGCTGGTGGCCGGTTATCTCACAGAGTACAGCGGGATGCGCTGGGCGCTCTTCTTCCTGGGTGAATATGGCAATATGACGATTGTTTCGGCGATTGCAACGTACCTCTTCCTGGGTGGCTGGAGCGGCCCCGGCGTGGGATACCTGCTTGGCCTGGGTAATCCCTGGTGGGGATTGGTGGGTAACCTGCTCGCTGTCGCTTACTTTGTTACCAAGGTGTTCCTGCTCTGCTTTGTCTTCATCTGGGTGCGCAGTACACTGCCACGCCTGCGGGCTGATCAGTTGATGCAGTATGCGTGGTTGATCCTTATCCCGACGACGCTGTTCAATATCCTGCTGACGGGTTTGCTTTTCCTGGTGATCAACAGTTTAGGGTTGGGACAGTTCACCAATATCGTTTTCCTGGTGGTGACAGCCGTTATCAACTGGGCGATGCTCTTTGCTTTTATCTGGATTATAAGGCGCGCGACCACGGCTACGACGCGGCGGGCGCAGGCGCCGGCGATCCGCGCGCAACGGCGCGAGCCCACGGCGGGGGAATTGCCAGAGCGTGCCGGTGCTGCTGGAGGACAATAAAGCCTGTTCCATTAAGCCTTTTTTTCTTTGGATGGTACATACCAGCAGTGTTTACACTTGACAGCGGGAGGCCTGACCCACTCCTGTTGCTCTTCACCAGCTGCTGGAGTGCCGTCTTCGGAGAGATGCTGGGCGTAGAGCTTGCGGTCGTCAGAGGTGAGGCACTTGCCGGTGGCCAGCTCGAATTGCCAGCCATGCATGGTACAGGTGAGGACGCCGTCCTCTATCTTGCCGAAACGTGTAAGGTCGGCCTTGAGATGTGGACAGCGGCGCTGGATGCGGTAGCCATTGCTCTCCCAGAACTGTTGCTCCGGCGTCTGTTCAGCATAGTAGCCTTCGATATATTGGATGCGCTCGGGCGAGAGGCCCTTGAAGAAAATGTAGACGTATTCGTTATAAGGTCCCTTGCGCTCTGCTTTGAAGCGACAGGAGAGGAAGAGATCGTTGACCCAGTCCTCGATGTGACGGATGATGCTGGATTCGATGAGAGCCGGGTCAACCTCGAAGCGGTATTCCCACTCTTCATCGTTCCATGGGTAGACCTCACGCTTTTGGAAATCCACGATCACCGCTTGCTCTCCACAGTCGATGAGGAGGCGCCCGTTGACGCCGACGCAGGTGAGATCGGCGTTTTCCAGTAGGGGCTCGAACCAGTCGCGCAGCGATGAGAGGATATCGACCTGGCCCCGGGGCCAACTTGCCCTGGCGGCCTCGATGACGGGGCGCTTGCGCTGCTGGTAGGCTTCGAGGTAGGAGCGTTTCTCTGTGAAAATGGCTTTTACCTGCTCGTCAGGAAGCGGGTGATTTACAGCGCATGAGCCATTACGCAGGGCGGCAATACTGCCAGGAATCATCAGGCGCCCATTGTCGTAGCCGCGTTCCTGCATATATTCAATAAAGACCGTCTGGTCAGGGAAGGTGTTGGTAGGATCGCGGTCAAAATCGTTAAATTGAAACAACTCGTCATCCAGGAAGCAGGGTGGCCCGGCGGATGGAATGACATAGGAGGCATTGATCTGCTGGGCATAGCGCAAAGCGCGGGCCATCTCATTCTCGCGTTTTTTGCGGCCAAGGGTTTGCATCATTTTCTCCGGGAACTGGTAGACCATGGGGTACCAGATAGCGCCGGAGAACTGGAGAAAGTGGGCGTCGTACGGCCCAAATTGGGCCAGGATGTCTAAATCTATAGGTCGTGAGTCATTCTGGTTGAAGATGCATGTCTCACCGTCGTTGACAATCAAGCTTGAGTCGCCAAGTGGCCCATCGATGGGGGCAACCATCGCCACGATAGTGAAGCGCAGGCCATTGATCTCGACCGTCTGGCAGTTTTTCGTGTAGATGAACTTCGTGAAGCCGATATCGCGCAGACCGCGCTCCAGGATGTTCAGTGGAAAATCTGGCAGGAGGATGGTGGCCTCTTTCCAGACGTGGTCGCGCAGGAACTCGGGGTCGAAGTGGTCATGATGCGAGTGTGAGAGGTAGAGATAGTCAGGACACCGCAATTTTTCAATATCCACATTCTCATTGCTGGGAAAAGGAAACCACGAGGCAAAGTAGGCCGGGTTAAACCACGGATCACACAGTATAGTCCCGTGTTTCGTTTCAATAAATAAACCTGCTTGGCCAAGAAATGTAATCTGCATCTATACTCCCCGTATGATTAGAATAGTTGTTTTCAGTGCTATGCTCTTTATATTTCGCTTTGAGAAGCAACAATGGGATAGCCAAGTAACCTGGTGGCGACGGTACTGAAGGCGTCAGAATCGCCGCTGCACCAGATCTGAAGACCACCGCCGTAGCCATGGAGATTCGCGTGACGAATTAACGCTTCCGCGTCCAGCACGGAATGTGTACGGCGCGCAACCGCTGATCCACTATCAATAATCTGAACACGGTGTTCTGTAATACGTTCAATGACGGGCCGCAGTGCAGGAAAGTGCGTACAGCCCAGCACAATAACATCGACGCCTCCATTGAAGAGCGGCTGAAACGCGTGCCGTACGGCTTCTTCGACGACCGGGCCATCCAATGCTCCCATTTCCACCAATGTCACAAGTTCGGGACAACCGACGGCATAGACCTCGATACCATCGGCGAACTCATCGATGAGCTGGCGTAAATAGAGTGCTTTGGCGGCCTGATTGGTTGCGGCAACGCCGATGCGACCTTTTTTGGTAGCGCGCGCCGCGGGTTTAACCGCCGGAACCACGCCGACAAAGGGTATGGAAAACGAGGCGCGTAAGGTATTGAGCGCTGCCTGGGAGGCGGTGTTACAGGCAACGACAATCAGTTTTGCCCCCTGCTCGATAAGAAACTGGCAGGCTTGCTGGGACAACTCGATAATTTCGGTGTCGCTACGCATGCCATAAGGGCAATGCGCGGTATCACCGAAGTAGACATAATTTTCGCAGGGTAATTCTCGCCTGAGCGCCGAGAGGATGGTTAACCCGCCGGCGCCCGAAATCTCTCCGAGGGTGGCGTAGGCTTCGACGGCGGCGATAATCAACGGAAGGAGGTTGGCTGTGCCTGCCGCGCCCTCTTCCAGGGCTGTCAATGCCTGCTGCACCTGCTTATTGTCGCGTCGTTGGCGCAGCTTAGCCAGTTTGGCCGCCTGCAGTTCGCCTATAGTGGAATCGACGTGAAGCAGATTTGGGTGCGCTTCGTGCTCTGAAACGAAGCGGTTGACACCCACGACAATGGCGTGCTGTTCTTCCAGCGCGTGTTGATAGTCGTATGCCGCCTGCTCGATCTCTGCTTGCATAAAACCCCGTTCGATGGCGCGCACGCTGCCGCCAAGGGCGTCAATCTGCTCGATGTAGTCCCACGCCTGCTTCTCGATGGTGTTCGTCAAGGACTCGACATAATATGAACCGGCCAACGGGTCCACGACATCGGCCACACCCGTCTCATAAGCAAGGATCTGCTGTGTACGTAGGGCGACACGGGCGGAATCCTCCGTGGGGAGCGAAAGCGCCTCATCCTTAGAATTTGTGTGAAGGGACTGGGTACCGCCGAGAACAGCGGCCAGAGCCTGGTAAGCGGTGCGAACAATATTGTTGTCGGGCTGCTGGGCGGTGAGCGTCGAACCGGCTGTCTGTGTATGGAAACGCAACATCATCGAGCGCGGGTCCTGGGCGTGGAAGCGATCGCGCATAATATGGGCCCAGATGCGCCGTGCCGCGCGAAACTTAGCGACTTCCTCGAAGAAGTTGTTATGGCTATTGAAAAAGAAGGAGAGTTGACCTGCGAAGGTATCGATGTTCAGCCCCGCGTCGAGAGCGGCCTGCACGTAACTGATGGCGTTCGAGAGGGTGAAGGCGATCTCTTGTACGGCGGTTGAACCAGCCTCACGCACGTGATAGCCGCTGATGCTGATGGTGTTCCAGCGCGGCAGGTTCTCGCTACAGTAGCGGAACATATCGGTGATGATGCGCATAGAGTGCCGCGGCGGGTAAATATAGGTGCCACGCGCGATGTATTCCTTCAAAACATCGTTTTGCACAGTACCGGAGAGCTTGCGAATTTCTATTCCCTGTTTTTTGGCGACAGCAATGTAGAGCGCCAGGAGAATACTGGCTGTGGCATTGATGGTCATGGATGTGCTGATCCGATCAAGGGGCAAGCCATTAAGCAAGGTCTCCATATCTTCCAGGCTGGAGATGGAGACCCCAACCTTGCCCACTTCACCCTCCGATATGGGATTATCGGCGTCATAGCCCATCTGGGTAGGAAGATCGAAGGCCACGGAAAGGCCAGTTGTGCCCTGCGAGAGGAGGAAGTGATAGCGTTTATTCGACTCTTCCGCAGAGGCGAAACCAGCGTACTGGCGCATAGTCCAGAGGCGCGAACGATACATTGATGGGTGGATGCCGCGTGTGAAGGGGACTTCGCCTGGGTAGCCGAGTTTTGAGTGTAGATCAACGTCTTGCAGGTCTTCTGCTGTAGCGAGGTCTGGTACTACGATATGCGAACTGGTGGTAAATTCTGCCTGTCGATCAGCAGATTTTTCTCTGGCCTGGCGCGCGGTTGTAGCACGCCATTCCTCAATATTGCTGCTCTCGTGTAACTCCAACGCGAGTCTCCTCCTTTATGTTTCACTGGCATTATACCATACGGAGTAAGAGAGATTGAGAAGCTCATTCAACATCACAATTTGAGATATCAAATCAGGATAGCGTTTTTGAACCGGGTTGCGCCAATGCGCTGGGCGGTGCCTTGTTCGTAAGCGTCAGCGAATAGCAGGCTCGGAGTCATTTGCTTGCTTTATACTCTATAATGAAAGGGAAATTTCAAAACGGACTGATCGTAAAGGTTATTATCAGATGCGTAAACAACTTGCCAGCCCTGCAATGGGTGTAGCTCTGACGCTGTTACTGGCCGGTGTGACTGTTCAGGTTACTGATTTTTTTGAGCTTTTTGGCCACAATAGTGTGATTCCTGTGTTGATTGGCCTGGCTATTATTGTGGTTGGTATTCCTGTTGTGCTAATCATGTATCGATATGCTAAGGGGAAAAAAGGGAGGTAGCTACAACTCTCCGGCGATGATTACGAGTATGTCTCCCTGGTTGACTGTTTGCCCCTGGTTGACTTTTATTTCTTTGATGATACCCGAGCGGGGTGCTGCGAGGTCGTTTTCCATCTTCATGGCCTCGAGGACAATGACTGTCTGGCCGCGGGTAACAGCGGCGCCGGGTTCTACAGGGACGCCGATTACAAGGCCAGGCATAGGGGCCCGTATCCTGGCTTCACCGCTTTCGTGCGCTGACTTCACTGACCCCGCCAGGGTCTTCACACGCTCATCTTCGACGCGAACCTCGAAGCGCTGCTCTCCTATGATGACCTCGTATACCAGGCTACTATCTTCATCGGGCTGGGGAATACGCCGCGCGAATACTTCGTATGATCTACCAGCGATGATCAGACTGTAGCGCCCACCGGCGCCTGATTGACTCCTGGCGTCGGCAGCGAGCGGAGCGATGGAACGCCAGTCAATCTTATAGGTAGTCCCGTCGATGGTGATGTCCCGCTGCTGGTCGTTCCCTCCCGTGTCAACGCGGTATGCCTGATCATTGAGGGTAGAAATATAGGGCATTATTGTGTTCCTCTCTTCGCGTTGTTGCTCAGGTGTATTATATCATAGCAAAATTGCTCAGGTTCTCATATCTATGTTGCAGCAGAGCCCGAGTGGAGCGTGTGTCTATTTCATATCCTAAAAAAAAACCATAGCAACGTTGTATTTGTGAACGTACCTCCACGTACCTGCCCGCAATGTCATGCCCCTGTCCTTGCAGGTCAACGTTTCTGCAGAAATTGTGGGGCAAACGCAGATAGTGGGATTGGCAGACCCCCTGCCCCGGCACTAGATGGAGTAGGTTACGCACAATACCCCAATATGCCTGTACAACAACCGACACCACAGCCCTTTTCACATCCAGGTTATCCTGCACAAGTCTCACAGGGCTTTTCACAGGTGCAGCAGGGTTATCAGCAACCGCCAGCGTTTGCGCAGTCTCAGAAGGGTTCTACGAAAAATGCCCCTCGTCGAATAGGAGGGGATATGCGCAAGACAAGCCTCATTAAAGTTGCGCTGTTTGCAATTGCGCTGTTTGCCAACATCAATTACCTCCTCTTCATTCTCAATCCCGCGCATGCTGATAACCTTGGTTTCTTCATCATGACGGGTATTGCCGATACCATTGCCATTGTCATCTTTGTGTCTACCTGGGCCACTGCTCTCTACTTTGAACTGAGTAAGGCTCGCTACTACCGGGAGATCGCTGAACTGCGTCAAAAAGGGAGCTATCTCCTACGTAGAAAGGTCGCCGTGCTCGTCACGGTCGTCAATGAAGATTTATCCATCGTGAGAAACACGCTGGAGAGTGCGAAGGCATTAATCGGCGAAAAGGAGATTTATCTCCTGGATGACGGGAGAAAGCCGGCAACGCAAGCACTTGCTGCTCAACTGGGCGTTCGCTATATCACGCGAGAGAATAACGCTTTCTTCAAAGCCGGCAATCTCAATAACGCACTTCGTCATCATGTGGCTGAAGACTTTGTGCTTGTGGTCGATGCTGACTTCGCCCTGCATCCTGACTTCATTCAAAGAACCCTGCCGCTTTTTCATGATCCAAGAATTGCCGCGGTGCAAACTCCACAGGTCTATTCCAACGAAGAAACCATCTTTGCGAAGGGATCGAAATACTTCCAGAATCTTTTCTATACCTACCTGCAACCAGGCAAACATCTGCTCAATAGCGCTTTTTGTGTTGGCACCAATGTCATCTTCCGCAAGAAAGCGCTAGCAGAGGTGGGAGGTATCGCCGAGTTGGAACACTCGGAAGATATCTTTACGACCATCAACCTGCTCGAACATGGCTATAAAGTCTCGTTTCTCAATGAGCAGCTTGCCGTTGGGCTTTCCCCCACCTCACTGATTTCTTTCTACACGCAGCAGTACCGTTGGGCAAGAGGCGGCTTGTTGATGCTGCTGAAACACAATACCTTATTCAACAGGCGCTTGCATCCTGAGCAACGGTTGCAATTTTTCCTATCGAACTTTTATTACCTGAGTGGCATTTCGGTCATCATCTACTTGCTCAGTCCGCTGCTCGCCATTCTCTTGAACGTGAAGCCGCTGAGTGACGCCTCTTTTTGGCAGTGGTTGCCGACCTACGCGCTCTTCTTCTGCACCGACTTTCTCTTCTTTTTGGCCTTCACCAGGAAGCATCGCCTGCAAAGT